>DASQOS010000037.1:0-11130 GCA_035644375.1 Rhizobacter sp. | reverse complement strand
GCCACGATGAGTCCGTACGAGATCCTGCAGCCGGGCGGCAGCGTCGAATACAACAACCAGGAAGCAGGCGCCGAATGGCTGCAGCGCCTGACCAGCGCCTTCCCCAAGTTCGCGTGGATCAACCCGGAGCCGCAAGGCTTGTGGAGCTATCGGCAAAGCGTGGCCATCATCCAGCAGTTGATGAGCCAACGCATGTTTCCGCTGACGCTCCAAGGGCTTGAAGGTGCCATGCGCCTGCTGAGCAAATGAGGGGATGCGAAAGCGCCGTCCGGACATGGGCATGTCTGGCCATGGCGCTGTGCCTGGCTGCGTGCGCCGCGCCGCAGGGCGAAACGCCTGCATCTTCCGCCGCGGCCGACGGCGCGAAGCCAGCCGCGGCCGGCGCGCCGGGTGGCGCGGCGTCAGCACCGGCCGTCGTCTCCTACCGGTTGCAGATCGACGCCCCGCCCGAGCTGGAAAAACTGTTGCGCGCCTACCTCGATTTGTCGCGCTTTCAGGCCGAGGCCGAAGGCATCACCAGCGCTGAACTGGACCGCCTGGCCGCGGCCGCACCGGCTCAGGTGCGCACACTGCTCGAGACCGAAGGGTTTTTCAACGCGCAGGTCACGGCGCAACGCAGCATCGGGAACGACGGGCTGCCGTGGGTCACCCTGAAGGTCGCTCCCGGCCCGCGCACCATCGTGAGCCGCTGGGAGCTGGTCACGCAGGGCGCGCTCAAGGACAGCGCCGCCCAGGGCGACGCGGAGGCACAGGCGCTGCTGAATCGCCAACAGCGCAGCTGGGCTTTGCGGCAGGGCGATCCGTTCCGCCAGTCCGCATGGACTTCAGCCAAAAACGACGCGCTGGCCTTGCTGCGTGCCGAAGGCTATCCGGCCGCCGCCCTGGCTGCCAACACCGCCCGCATCGACGTCCGCACGCAAGAAGCGGTGCTGGAACTGACGATCGACAGCGGCCCGCTGTACCGCCTGGGCGAGCTGCGCATCGAAGGCTTGAGCCGCTACGACGAGGGCGCCGTGCGCAACGTCGCCGACTTCGGCCCGGGTGCGCCCTACAGCGAAAAGCGTCTGCTCGATTACCAAGAGCGGCTGGGCAAGATCGGCCTGTTCGAAGGCGTCTCGGTCGAAGCCCAGCTCGACCCCGACCACCCCTTGTCGACGCCCGTCCTCGTGAAAGTGCGCGAGCTGACCTTGCAGCAGGCCATCACCGGCATCGGCTTCAGCAACGACACCGGTGCCCGCACCACGCTGGAACACTATCACCACCGGCCTTTCGGCTTCAATGTGCAGGCCCACAACAAGTTCCAGCTGGGCCGCGACCTGCGCTCGTGGGAAGGCGAGTTGCTTTCCAACCCCCGGGGCAAGCAGTACCGCAACCTGCTCGGCGTGGCCATCTCGCGTCTCGACTCGGCGGGCGACGTCACCCTGTCGTCTCGCGTGCGCGCCGGCAAATCGCTGCAAACCGAACAGATCGAACGCCTGATCTATGGCGAATACCTGAGGGCCGCCGTCACCAACGCCTTGGGTCGCCAGCAAAGCGAGGCGGTGTCGCTCAACTACAACTGGATCTGGCGCAACGTGGACAGCATCATCCTGCCGTCGCGCGGCCTCACCTCGTCGATCCAGGTGGCGGGCGGCTATGCGTTCTCGAACTTCGGCGAGAACGGCCCCTTCAGCCGCATCTACACGCGCAACACGCTGTACTGGCCGCTCGGCGGCGGCTGGCTGTCGGTCACGCGGCTGGAGTTTGCCGACCTGCTGGCCGCCGAGAACGTCGGCGTACCCGAGCCGCTGCTGTTTCGCGCCGGCGGCGACGACTCGGTGCGCGGCTATGGCTACCGCACCCTCGGCCCGATCGTCAACGGTGTCGTGACCAGCGGCCGCAAGCTGCTGACCGGCAGCGTCGAGGTCTCGCATCCGTTCTCGTCGGCCCGCCCGGCATTCGGCTGGGCTGCCTTCGTCGACGCCGGCAACGCCGTGAACCAGTGGGCCGATCTGGACCTGGCGTACGGCTACGGCCTCGGCTTGCGCTGGCGCAGTCCCGTCGGGCCGTTTCGCATCGACTACGCCTATGGCCGCGAGGTGCACAAAGCGCGTCTGCACCTGAGCGTCGGCATCGCCTTCTGAGACTGGCCATGGACGACGCCGCGCCCTCCCCCGCGCCTTCCCCCGCTTCTGCACCGGGTCGCGTTCCGGCCGCGGCGCGTGCGCGGCGCGCGCGCCGCCGCACCTGGATCGCGCTCGGCAGCGTGCTGCTGTTGGCCGGGTTGCTGGCCGGCCTGGTCAGCGGCGTCTTCTGGGCCGCCGGCACACCGGGCGGCACCGCATGGCTGCTGGCCACGCTGGCGCGTTCCGGCATCGGCATCCAGGTGATCGAACCGCAAGGCTCGCTGCTCGGCGACTTCAAGGCCAAGCAGATCGTCATCCAGATCAGTGGCATCGGGGTCGTGGTCGAGACCCCGGCGTGGCGCGGACTGAGCGTGGCGTACACGCCTTATCCGGCCACCTGGGCCGACGTGCACATCCAGGCGTTCAACGCCAGCCGCGCCAGCGTGACATCGACCCCGAGCGGCAAACCGTTTGCGCTGCCGCGCCAGCTCCGCTTGCCGCTGGAACTGCGCGTCGACAGCCTGCGTGTGGACGAATTGCTGGTGCCCGGGCTGGCGCCGCAAGCCTTGCGCGATGTGCAGGCCAAACTTCATCTGGGCGCCGAACGCGGCACGCAACATCTGATCGACGGCGCCAGCGCGCGGCTCGAACCGCTGCAGATCAGCGGGCAATTGCACATCGGCGCGTTGGCGCCGATGCCGATGGATCTGCAGCTCAAGGCATCCCAATCGGCGTCCGGCACGGCCACCGGCCCGGTGCTGCCGCCCTGGGCCAAGAACCTGCGCGCCGATTGGCAAGCCCAACTGCAGGCGCGCGGCCCGCTGGCAGGCTTCGATGTCCAGGCGATGCTGCGTGCACAAGGGCAGCAGCTGGATGCGACGGCCCAGGTCGCCGGCAACGAGCGCTGGCCGCTGCCGCAGCTTCAAGTCAAGACGCAGGGGCTGGACCTCTCGGCCTTGCTGCTCAACGCGCCGCTGACCTCCTTGAGCGGCACGCTGTCGATCGCCGCCGCCACGGCCGACAAGAATGCCGCCAGCGAGTTGGTCGGCCGCGTCGACCTGTCCAACGCCAAGCCGGGCCGCTGGGACCAGCAGCATGTGCCGGTGAGCAGCCTCGCGATCGAGCTGCGCGGCCGCACCGACCAGCGCGCACGGCTCGACCTGAGTCGCTTTCAGGCCAAGCTCGCCGATGCCAGCAAAGACGCCGGCCTGCTGCAGGGCAGCGGCCACTGGAACGCCGACAGCTTCGAATTGTTGGCTCAGCTCGACCAGGTGCAACCGGGTGCACTCGACTCGCGGCTGCCCGCGATGACCTTGAGCGGCCCGGTCAAATTGTCCGGCCACCTGCAGCCCAAATCTGCCGACGGCAAGTCCTTGCCACCGGCCTTTCAGGCGCAGGCCGAGCTCAACGGGCGCCTGACCGATCTGGCCAAGACCGTCCAGGTCAAGCTGCAAGCTTCCGGCAGCGAAGAGCACATCGAGCTGCAGGAGTTTCGCGCCGCTTCCGGCGGCGCCCAGGCCTTGCTGTCCGGCAGCGCCGAGCACAGCAACGCGGCGTGGCGGCTCCAAGCCAAGGCGGGTTTGGTGGATTTCGATCCACGACCCTGGTTTCCCGGACCTGCCGATTCGGCGTGGCAAGTCGGCCCGCACCGCTTGAACCTGAAAGCCGATACCGACCTCAGCTGGCCCGACGCCCCGCCGAACGACAAACGCCCGCTGGCTGAGCGCATTGCCGGCGTGCGCGGCGCGGCCACGGCGCAGCTGAGCAACAGCGTGCTCGCCGGCGTGCCGCTGTCGGTGGACGTGTCGCTGCGTCATCCGCAAACCGCCGATGCGCTGCAGGTGAGCGCCACAGTTGAGCTCGCCGACAGCCGCCTCAAGGCCGTGGGCCAAATGGCGCCCGACGCGCACTCCAGCAACGACCACTGGACGCTGGATGTCAATGCGCCCGCGCTGGCCCGGCTGGCGCCGGTGCTGCGCCTGCTGCCCTCGGCGCAGGCCGCCGGGTTGACCGAAGGCCTGACCGGGGCGCTGCAGGTGCAAGGCGAGGCCCGCGGCCGGTGGCCGACGCTGAGCACGCAGGGCACCGGCCAGCTCACGGCACTGCGCGCCGGTGCACTGTCGGTGGCCAAGGGCGACCTGCGCTGGCAACTCGGCAGCACGGCCGACGCGCCGCTGGACGTGCAGGCAGATTTGCACGACGCCGGCTGGGGCATCCAGCAATTGAGCACGGCGACGCTGGCGCTCAAGGGAAGCACCAGCTCGCACGTCTTGTCCTTGCGCAGCGAACTGAAAGCCGCGCCGCCCGCCTGGATCGAAGGGGTTCAGGCACGCAGCGCGTCGGCCGAGCCAGCCAAGGCGCGCACCAGCATCCAGGCCGACGCGCGCGGCGCACTCGCGGGCGGCTTTCTTGACCCGTCGTCCACACCCGCGCCCTTGACCTGGAAGGGGCTGCTGCAGCGCCTGGAAGTGCGCAGCGGCGCCGCTGCCGACGCGCCGCTGCTGATCACCAAAGACGTTGGACTGGAGCTGGAATTCGGTGCGGCCGGCAAAGCCGCCGTGACCGCGGGCCGGGCTGACATCCTGGGTGCCGGCCTGCGCTGGAACCGCATCGAGTGGCAGGCCGGCGCCGGCGTGCAGGCGCAGCAGCTGGACATGCAGGCCGAGCTTGAACCGGTCGCGGTAGCCCCGCTGCTGCGGCGCCTTCAGCCCAACTTCGGCTGGGGCGGCGACTTGACGGTCGGCGGCAAGGTCGTCATTCACCAGGCCGCACGGTTCACCGCCGACATCGTGCTGGAGCGGACCCAGGGCGACCTCACGGTGACCGATGAAACCGGCACTCAGGCCTTGGGCCTCACCGACCTGCGGCTGGGACTGGACGCACACGACGGCGTCTGGAGCTTCACCCAAGGCCTGGCCGGCGCCCAACTGGGCGTGGCCGCGGGTGCACTGATCGTCAACACCTCGCCCGAGCGCGCCTGGCCCGAAGCCAGCGCGCCGGTGCAAGGCGTGTTCGAAGCGCAGGTGGCCAACCTCGGCACCTGGGGCGCCTGGGTGCCGGCCGGTTGGCGCCTGAACGGCCAGCTGCGTGCCAGCGCCAGCATCGGCGGGCACTTCAGCGCGATCGAATACACCGGCGAGATGAAAGGCAGCGACATCGGGGTGCGCAACCTGCTGCAAGGGGTCAACATCACGCAGGGCGAAGTCGACATCTCCCTGCGCGGCGACAGCGCCAAGATCAACAAGCTCAATGCTCGCGGCGGCACGGGCAGCGTGCACCTGGAGGGCGATGCCCAGCTCGGCGAAACGCTGCGCGCGCGCCTCCAACTGAAGGCCGACAAGTTCCTGCTGCTCGGGCGCGTGGACCGCCGCATCGTGACCAGCGGCAACGCCGAGCTGCTGATCGACAAGGACAAGCTCGACGCCGATGGCAAATTCGTCATCGACGAAGGCCTGATCGACTTCACTCGCTCGAACGCGCCGAGCCTGGGCAGCGACGTCGTGGTCAGCGGCCGCACCAAGGACGAAGAAGAGCCAGGGGCGGCCCCGCTCGGCAAGCGCAGCAGCAACGTCAATCTGCAGGTCAACCTGGGCGATCAACTCAAATTGCGCGGCCACGGCATCGACACCCGCTTGCGCGGCGAACTCAAGCTGACCACGCCCAACGGCAAGCTGGCGCTCAACGGCACGGTCAGCGCAGCCGATGGCACTTACGCCGCGTATGGACAAAAGCTGAGCATCGACCGGGGCGAAGTGAGCTTCACCGGTGCCATCGAAAACCCGCGCGTGGACATCGAAGCCACACGCCCCAACCTGGACGTGCGCGTCGGCGTGGCCATCACCGGGCCACTGCTGAATCTTCGCGTGCGCCTGTTCTCCGAGCCGGACATGTCCAACACCGACAAGCTGTCGTGGCTGATGCTCGGCCGTGCCAGCGACGGCTTGGGCCGCTCCGACACCGCACTGCTGCAACGCGCCGCCCTGGCCCTGCTGGCCGGCGAAGGCGACGGCGTGACCGAGCAGATCACCAAGGCCATCGGCCTGGACGAGGTCTCGCTGTCGCAGAACACGACCGCGGCCGACACGCGCGAAACCGTGGTCTCGGTCGGCAAACAACTCTCGCGCCGCGTCTTCCTGAGCTACGAGCAAAACCTCAACACCAGCAGCGGCAGCGTCCAACTCACCTACCGAATTGCACAGCGCTTTCTGGCGCGTGTGCAATCGGGGCTGGACCGATCCGTCGACCTGATCTGGACCTGGCGCTGGGAATGACCCGGCACAAGCGCCGGCCAGCGTGAGCGATCTCACCGCTTTGCAGGCCGCGCGCACTCAAGTTCGCGGCAGCGGGGACGAAAACCCATGAAGAAACCGGACTCCACCGGGGTCCACAACAAGCCATGAGTCAGCCATTCCATGAGCCTTCTTCCTGTGCCGGCTAACGACGTTCACGCGACCGATGCGACGGCATGCGATCAGGCTGCCCTGCGCAGCGCGATCGAACACGAAGTCACCTCGGTCCTGGCCACCTCGGGCTGCGTGGCCGATGCCGCGCGCAGGATCATCGAGGTGATTTGCGTCAAGCTGTCCTGGGACTGCGGCTCCTACTGGCATCTCGATCCCGAATCGAACACGCTGCGCTGCGTGCAAACCTGGGGCCATAGTGCCGCCGTGCTGGCCTGCATCGAGGAGCCCGTGCAACCGGCGTCGAAGCCGGCCGTGGCAGATGAAGCACCCCCCGCCCTGGCGCGATCGGCCTGGGTCCGGCGGCGCCCCGTCTGGATTCCCGACGTCGGCCAAGACACGAGCTTTCAGCGTGCAGAGATCGCCGTGCAAGCCGGGCTGCACAGTGCCTTTGCCTTTCCGATCCAGACCGAGGACAAGATCGTCGGTGCGATGGAATTCTTCAGCCTTCAGGCCCACTCTGCGGATACAGCGTTGCTGCACTGGGCCGAGTACATCGCCCAGCAGATCGCAGGTTTTGCCCAGCTGATGGAAACCCGGCTTTTGCTGGAGCAAAGCGAGGCACGCCAGCGCAGCCTGCTCGACCTGTCCTCCGACTGGATCTGGGAGCAAGACGAAGAATTCCGCTTCACCTTGCTGACCGCCAGCGAGCGGGTGATGAAGAAACTGCGCCAGCGAGGCTGGTCCCGACCCGCGCTGCAGCTGGGCAAGACCCGCTGGGACTGGCCGTCGCTGAACATGACCGAGGATGACTGGAGCCGCCACCGCGGTCAGCTGGCGCGCCGGGAACCGTTCTATGACCTGGAGATCCGCCGGCCGGACCTGCCCGACGGCAAGCAGTTCTGGATCTCCGTCAGCGGCACGCCTTTTTACGATGGGCAAGGCCGATTCAAAGGCTACCGCGGGCTGAACAAGGACATCTCCGAGCGCAAGCAGGCCGAAGAACACATCTACTACCTGGCCACCCATGATGCATTGACCGGGCTGCCGAATCGCACCCTGTTCAGCGAAATCCTGAACCGCACCGTGCTGGCCGCGAAGCGCTACGAGCGCCAGTTCGCCATCTTCTTCATCGACCTGGACCGTTTCAAACTCGTCAACGACAGCCTGGGCCACGATGCCGGCGACACCCTGCTCAAGGAGGTGGCGCAGCGCCTGAGCGACACCATGCGCAAGAGCGATGTCGTGGCCCGTCTGGGCGGCGACGAGTTCGTCGTGCTGGTGCAGGAGGTGCACGACACCAAGGTCGTGGAGCAGGTGGCCGCCAACCTGTTGTCGGCGATCGTCAAACCTGTCGTCCTTTTCGGCCAGGAATGCCGCGTCACCGGCAGCCTCGGCATCTGCATGTTCCCCGGTCAGGCCCAGGACGCGGCGATGCTGATGAAGAACGCCGATGTGGCCATGTACATGGCCAAGGAAGCGGGCAAGAACCAGTTCAGCTTTTTCAGCGAGCACATCAAGTCGCAATCGCTGGAGCGCATGGCGCTGGAGACCAGCCTGCGCCATGCGATCGAGCGCAATGAACTGTTCCTCCACTACCAGGCCAAGCAAGACCTGCAAACCATGCGGGTTTGCGGCGTCGAAGCCTTGCTGCGCTGGCAGCACCCGGAGCTCGGCATCGTGCCGCCGATGAAGTTCATCCCCATGGCCGAGGAAACCGGCTTGATCGTGCAAATCGGCAAATGGGTTCTGCAGACCGCCTGCGCGCAGAACGTCGCCTGGCAGCGTGCCGGCCGGGCGCCGATGTGCATGGCCATCAACCTGTCGGCGCGCCAATTCAACGACGACTTCCTGCTCGACGACATCGTCGCGGCGTTGCAGGTTTCCGGCATGGCCCCCGAACTGCTGGAACTGGAGCTGACCGAAAGCATGGTGATCCAGAACCCGGCACGCGCCATCAGCTTGCTGGAGTCGATCAAAGCCATGGGCTGCCGGATCGCCATCGACGACTTCGGCACCGGCTACTCGTCGCTGGCGCAGCTGAAGAACTTTCCGATCGACACCTTGAAGGTGGACCGCTCCTTCATCCGGGACCTGGAAAACAACCAGGAAGACCGGGCCATGACCAGCGCCATCATCGCGATGGGCAAGACACTGGGCCTGACCATCGTCGCCGAAGGGGTGGAAACCGAGGCCCAGCAGACCTTTCTCGGCGCGCGCGCTTGCGACCAGATTCAGGGCTACTACTTCAGCAAGCCCTTGGCGCCCACGCAATTCGACGAGTTTTTGCGCTTGCAGCCCGAACTTGCGCTACCGTCCGGCGTCGATTGAAGCCGCGCAGCGCGGCGAATCGGGGTTTGTTTGCCAAAGCCCCGGCGCTACGCGACGACAGCCAGCGAACGAAGCAGTTGGTGGCCAACGTCCATGGCGCGTACCAGCGCCGCGTGCGCATCCGCGAACACATGGCCGCGAAACAAGCCATCTTCACTGTGAACCAGCTCGGCGCTACCCGCAGCCGCGTCCAGGCGGTACAAGGCCACGCCGGCTACAAACCCGCCCAGGGGCGTGTCGATCGCTTTTGCGCAGATCCGGAAATCACCGACCTTGTGTTCGCGAGTGTCCATCACCGTTCTCATGCACAGTTCATGCTGTGCTGGCGCGAATCATTGAGCCGCAAGACCGCCCCGTCATCCCCAAATCGGGGGGCAGCAGCGAAACTAGGGGGTACTCCGTGTGCGGGGGCCGCTGGCGTTCGGCCAAACCGGCGCGCGAAGAAGGTCTTACACTGCGCGCCGTGATGGCGAGAGCTGGCTCCCAGCCCCCTGCCCGGCCCGGCGTGGCGCCGCGAACCGTAGGCCGTCGCCCACCCCGCTCGCCGTAGTTCAATGGACAGAACGGCCGCCTCCTAAGCGGCAAATACAGGTTCGATTCCTGTCGGCGGGACCAACGAGCACTTCCAAGGTCGTCCACATCACACTTTCATTTGAATGAATTTATTCATATAGTTGCCCCGTGGAGTCAACTGCAGAAACCATCTCATTCAAAGATCTCTTGGCCACCGTGCCCAGAGGTGAGCCCCTGAGCACGGCCGCGCTTGCAAAGCACGGCGTGAGCGCCTTTCGTGCCTCCAAACTCGCGCGCAGCGGCTGGCTCACCCACCTTGGACGGGGCGTTTACATGCTGCCCGGCGACACGCTCGCGCGCGACGGGAGCCTGGCCTTCCTCTCAGGCCAGGTAGCGGGGCTTCACGTGGGAGGCAAGACCGCGCTGGCCTGGCGCGGCGTGCGACAGAACGTCGCACGCCGCGAGGTCGTCAACCTGTGGGGTGACAAGCCCAAGCGCCTGCCCGACTGGTTCACGAAGCGCTTCCAGGCCCATTACCAGGCGACGCAACTATTCGACGACAAGTTGCCAGCGAGCCGCGGCCTGCAAGCTCTGCCTGCGGGAGACCGACGCGTGCGGGTCTCGGTTCCCGAGCGCGCCATGCTCGAGTTGTTCAGCGATATCGGCAAGCAGCAATCTCTGGTCGAAGCGCGCGACCTGGTCGAGAGTCTGTCCGGCCTTCGAGTGAAAGTGCTCGACGAACTGCTCATGCACACGACCCGCATCAAGGTGGTCCGCGTCGCCACTGCCTTCGCGGCGGAGATGAAGCTGCCCTGGGCTGACCTGGCAGCAAAGCACAGCGAACGCATCGGCGGCGGCAAGCGCTGGGTCGCAGTCGGCAGGACCGGTGACCGGCTGGACCTCAGGCACCCATGACACCGGACTACATCGACAAGATGTTGGTCGGTGGCCTGCTCCTGAGGATCCCGTTCTGACTCGCCCGGTGGTTATGCGACGGCTTTGAAGACGAGTCAGGCAAGAACCTTCAGCCGTGAAGATGTCGGCGTTGGAGTGGGACGCTTATAGCGTTATAGCGCGAGCGCACGACGCAGCGCCTCTTTGCTGACCTGATGCGAATGCCGGGTTGGCCATGACCTGCCTGGCATTGAGCACAGGCGCATTGCCGCAACATTACGATCTACTTTGGAAATGGGTGAGAGGCGCCCCGTAGCCGTGCACGACAATGTGTTTTCAACGCCTGTCAAGTCTTTTCCGCGCGGCAATGTGACCACCCACTGATGCTCGGTACCAGACCGAGAAGAATCAAGCCCATGGCCCTGAAGAAATCCGAGCTCTACTCCTCCCTCTGGCAAAGCTGCGACGAACTGCGTGGCGGCATGGACGCCAGCCAGTACAAGGACTACGTGCTGGTGCTGCTGTTCGTGAAGTACGTCAGCGACAAATACGCCGGCCAGCCCTTCGCGCCGATCGCCATCCCGCCCGGCGCGGGCTTTGCCGACATGGTGGCGCTCAAGGGCAAGAGCGACATCGGCGACCAGATCAACAAGAAGATCCTCGGGCCGCTGGCCGCCGCCAACAAGCTCTCCGACATGCCCGACTTCAACGACGCCACCAAGCTCGGCGCCGGCAAGGAGATGGTGGAACGGCTCACCAATCTGGTCGCCATTTTCGAGAACCCTGCGCTCGACTTCTCGAAGAACCGCGCGGAGGGCGACGACATCCTCGGCGACGCCTATGAATACCTGATGCGGCACTTCGCCACCGAGAGCGGCAAGAGCAAG
>DASQOS010000036.1:0-4564 GCA_035644375.1 Rhizobacter sp. | reverse complement strand
CGGCCCGGCGTGGCGATCAGGATGTCGAGCGGAGCGCGCAATGCCTTGAGCTGTGCCGGATAGGGCACGCCACCGACCACGGTGGTCACCCGCAGGCCTTGCACATGCTTGCCGTAGACGACGGCGGCCTTGTCGACCTGCATGGCCAATTCACGGGTCGGTGCCAGCACCAGGATGCGCGGGCCATAGACCACGCCTTTTTCGCGCCGCTTGGCGTTGTCGCCACGGGCCAGCAGGATGCGCTGCAGCGCCGGCAGGATGAAGGACGCGGTCTTGCCGCTGCCGGTGTTGGAAGAGACCATCAGGTCCTTGCCTTCCAGCGCCGGCGGAATGGCGCGCAATTGCACGTCGGTGGGGACGGAGTAACCGGTGTCGGTCACGGCTTGCAGAAGGGCTTGTTGCAGGCCCAGGGATTCAAAAGTCATCACATTCTTTCTACGCAAAACAATGCCCGCACGCCAAAGGCGTGCCGATCGGCACCCGCAAATGCTCAATGCATTTGCAAACAGGTCGCTGGGGAGAAGGTCCGAACCCACACCGGTGAATGTCACCGGCGGACGGGTCATCGAGAACAGTCAAAGCGACGGCATCGCCGCCAACCATTCCCAAGTAGGGGTTCGAACAGGCCGCACAGCTTGCGCTGTGGGAAGACTCGATGAGGTCAGAGGGGATGAACGAAACGCTGCAAAAAACAGGTCACTGCAGCGAAGCTCGCTATTATAGACGACATCCGGGTTTCCACTGAATCTTCTTGCCCTTCGTTCAAGGGGCTTCTTCTGACTGCTGCCTACTTGACGAGAAAGTGTTCGCGGTAATAGGCCAACTCGTCGATGGACTCATGGATGTCGGCCAGAGCGGTGTGCGCCTGGGCTTTCTTGAAGCCGGCCAGGATTTCCGGTTTCCAGCGCTTGGCCAGTTCCTTGAGCGTGCTCACGTCCAGATTGCGGTAGTGGAAGAACGCCTCCAGCTGCGGCATGTAGTTGGCCAAGAAGCGCCGGTCCTGGCAGATGCTGTTGCCGCACATCGGCGAGGTGCTCTTGGGCACATAGCGCTTCAGGAATTCGATCACCTGCAGCTGTGCGCTGTCTTCGTCGACGGAGGACGCCTTCACCCGATTGACCAGGCCGCTGCGGCCGTGCGTACCTTTGTTCCACGCGTCCATCGCGTCCAGCGCGGCATCGCTCTGGTGCACGGCGAACACCGGCCCTTCCACACGCTGGGTGAGATTGGCGTCTGTGACGACCACCGCGATCTCGATGATGCGGTCCTTGTCCGGGTAAAGGCCGGTCATTTCGAGGTCGATCCAGACCAGGTTCTGGTCGCTGCTGGCGAGGGCGGAAGTAGGTGTGTCCTGCATGTCGAATTCTCCTTGCGGGCATTCTCGCAGGCCTACACTGACGCCTTATGCAATCTTCTGTGTTGACCCTGTTATTTGCGGCGGCCCTGGTGGCATCGCTGCTGCTGAAATTCTGGCTGACCACACGCCAGATGCGCCACGTTGCCGCGCACCGATCCACGGTACCCGCAGCGTTTGCGCCGGCCATTTCGCTGGCCGCCCACCAGAAAGCCGCGGACTACACCCTGGCCAAAGGCCGCTTCGGCTTGTTGACCATGGCATTCGGCGCCGCCGTGCTGCTGGGCTGGACGCTGCTGGGCGGGCTCGACGCCTTGAACACCGGCTTGCGCGACGCCATTGCGCCGCGCTGGGGCAGCATGGCCTACCAGCTGGCTTTGCTGGCGATGTTCGCCGTGATCGGCGGCCTGCTGGACTTGCCATTCGAGCTGTACAGCACATTTCGCATCGAGCAGCGTTTCGGCTTCAACCGCATGACCTGGAAGCTCTACCTCGTCGATCTGCTCAAGGGCGCCGCAGTGGGCGCGCTGATCGGTGTGCCGATCGCCGGCCTGATCTTGTGGATCATGGGTGCCACGGGCCGCTTCTGGTGGTTGTGGGCCTGGAGCGCCTGGATGCTCTTCAACCTGGCGATCCTGGTGCTGTTTCCCACGGTGATCGCCCCGCTGTTCAACAAGTTCAAGCCGCTCGACGACGAGTCGCTGAAAACCCGCGTTCAAACCTTGATGGCGCGCTGCGGCTTTCAGGCCAAAGGCCTGTACGTGATGGATGGCAGCAAACGTTCGGCCCATGCCAACGCCTATTTCACCGGCATGGGCGCCGCCAAGCGGGTGGTGTTCTTCGACACCTTGCTCGCGAAGCTCAGCGCCGGCGAGGTCGAAGCCGTGCTGGCCCATGAGCTGGGTCACTTCAAGTACAAGCACGTGACCCAGCGCATCGCCTCGATGTTCGCCATGAGCCTCGCCGGGTTCGCCCTCCTCGGCTGGCTGTCGGGCCAGACCTGGTTCTACGCGGCGCTGGGCGTGCAACCGTCGGTCGGTGTGCCCAACGACGCCCCGGCCTTGCTGCTGTTCATGCTGGTCGCGCCGGTGTTCGGCTTCTTCATGTCGCCCTTGTTTGCCCAACTGTCGCGCAAGCACGAGTTTCAAGCCGACGCCTATGCCTGCGCGCAAGCCAGCGGCGATGACCTTGCCGCGGCGCTGCTCAAGTTGCACGAAGACAATGCATCGACACTGACACCCGACCCGCTTTACGTGCGGTTCTACTACTCCCACCCCGCCGCGTCTGAACGCCTCGCGGCGCTGAAACTGCAAGCGAGTCCGCGATGAAAAATTTGCTGCACTTGAAATGCTCGGCCCTCAGCGGTCCGCCGATGACCGAAACGGAAATTCAACATCACCTTGAACAGGTCAGTGCGTGGCGCGTGAATCAGGGCGCCATCGAGAAGACCTTCTCGTTCAAGAATTTCTACGAGACCATGGCCTTCGTGAATGCGCTGGCCTGGGTGGCGCACACCGAGGACCATCATCCTGATCTGGCCGTCAGCTTCAACCGTTGCGTGGTGCGTTTCAGCACGCATTCGGTCGGTGGCATTTCGATCAACGACTTCATTTGCGCCGCCAAGCTTGACGCACTGGTGGCCTTTGTCGGCTGAACGTCGTTCGGGTTCGGCCTTGCCATGAGCAAGGTCGACGCACTTGACATCGGCCTGGTGGTCACCGGCTACGGTCGCCACTACATCGTTGAAACCCCCGAAGGCACGCGCCTGATCTGCCATCCACGGGGGAAAAAAAGCGACTGCGTGGTCGGCGACCACGTGCGCTGGCAAGCCACCGGCGACGAAGGCGTGATCGAGCACGTCGAGCCTCGCCGCAACCTGTTGTTCCGTCAGGACGAGTGGAAGACCAAGGCGTTCGCCGCCAACCTGGATCAGATCCTGGTGATGGTGGCCAGCGAACCGGTGTTCAGCGAATCGCAGTTGGCCCGTGCGCTCATTGCCGCAGAAAGCGCCGGCATCGCGGCGCGGATTCTTCTCAACAAGGCCGATCTGCCGCAGATCGCCGCCGCGAGAGTCCGGCTCAAGCCGTACACGGCGATGGGCTACGAGGTGCTTGAAGTGGCGCTCAAAACTCGCCCCGCCGAAGCGCGTGCGCTGCTCGATGCGTCGTTGGCGGGCCAGGCGACCTTGGTGCTGGGCCCCAGCGGCACCGGGAAAAGCACGCTGATCAACCTGCTGGCGCCCGATGCGCGGGCCCAGGTCGGCGAGATCTCGCAGGCGCTGAATTCGGGCAAGCACACCACGACGACCACGCAGTGGTACTGGCTGGACGCCGAACGCCGCAGCGCGCTGATCGACTCGCCCGGCTTTCAGGAGTTCGGCCTCAAACAGATCAAGGCCCAGGACCTGCCCGGGCTGATGCCGGACTTGAAGGAAGGCGCCAGCCACTGCAAGTTCTACAACTGCACGCATCAGCACGAACCCAGTTGCGGCGTGCGCGCGGCGCTGGAACACGGCGAGATCAGCGAAACACGCTATCGCATCTATGGCGAAATCTACGAAGAGCTGGCACAAACGCGGTGGTGAGCCCGGCCTTCATCAACCGATCAGGTTGGCCAGTGAGAGCAGCGCCAGCAGCAGCATCCACAGCACCATGGAACGCCACACCAGGCCAACAATGCTGCGCAAGTGCCCCAGCTCAGGCAGTGCGCCCGGGGTAGAACCTTCCGCACCGGCCAGTTCTTCGGCCGAACCTGCATCGAATGTCTTGGAGCGATCAGGCGTGACGCCGGGCGCCGCGCTGCCGCCGAGCTGAACCCCGACGGCACCCGCCGCGGCGGCCAGGATGATGCCTTCGTTGGCATGCTTCCACAGTCCGGCGTCGCGGCGCCAGCACGTCACTGCTTCTTCAAAATTGCCAACGACCGCAAACCCGAACGCCGTCAGGCGAGCCGGCAAATGATCAATCAAGCTGAACAGCCGCTGCGACAGCGCCAGCAAACGTTCATTGATGGGCGCGCCGACCACGCGGCTCTTGAAGGCCCAGTAGCGGCTGGCGAATTCGGCCATGCGGTAGAGAACGGCACCGGCCGGCCCCAGACCGAGTGTCGACAACACCACAAACCAGAAGAACACGCCGAACACATGGCGGTGCGCGGCCAGCAAGGAATGCTCAATCACGTGCCGCAGCAGCTCGGTGCGCGGTAGTTCAC
>DASQOS010000035.1:0-4027 GCA_035644375.1 Rhizobacter sp. | reverse complement strand
TCGTCAGCATGCTGATGGACATCTCGTCAGAAATGATCCACAGCCTGCTGCCGATGTTCATGGTGTCGACCTTGGGCGCCAGCGCTTTGGCGGTCGGTGTGATCGAAGGCCTGGCCGAGTCCACCGCCCTCATCGTCAAGGTTTTTTCAGGCACGCTCAGCGACTACCTTGGCAAACGAAAAGGGCTTGCCGTGCTCGGCTATGGCTTGGGCGCCGTGTCCAAACCGCTGTTCGCGCTGGCGCCCACCATCGGTGTCGCGCTGAGCGCACGGCTGCTGGACCGTGTTGGCAAAGGGATACGCGGCGCGCCTCGCGATGCCTTGGTCGCCGACATCGCACCGCCGCACTTGCGCGGCGCCGCCTTCGGCCTGCGTCAATCGCTGGACACCGTCGGTGCTTTCCTCGGCCCGTTGCTGGCGGTGGGCTTGATGTTGCATTGGGCGAATGATTTCCGCGCGGTTTTCTGGGTCGCCGTGGTGCCTGGCCTGATGGCCGTCGCGTTGCTCGCGGCAGGCCTCCGAGAGCCGCAGCGGCCTCCGCTTCAGCAGCGCGTCAATCCGCTCCGCCGCGACAACCTGAAGCGCCTTGGCAAGCCGTACTGGTGGGTGGTGGCCATCGGCGCGGTCTTCACGCTCGCGAGGTTCAGCGAAGCGTTTCTGGTGCTGCGGGCACAGCAAAGCGGCGTGGCCGTGGCGCTGGTGCCGCTGGTGATGGTGGCGATGAACCTGATCTATGCGCTGTCGGCCTATCCGTTCGGCCAGCTTTCCGACCGCATCAGCCACACCAAGTTGCTGGTGGTCGGCCTGGTCGTGCTGCTGGTGGCCGACCTGGTGCTGGCCAGCAGTGCCCAGTGGTGGGTCATGTTGGCGGGCGTCGCCTTGTGGGGCGTGCACATGGGCATCACGCAAGGCTTGCTGGCCACCATGGTGGCCGACACGGCGCCCGCCGAATTGCGCGGCAGCGCCTTTGGGTTTTTCAATCTGGTCAGCGGTGTGGCGATGCTGATCGCCAGCGTGGTGGCCGGGCTGCTGTGGGACCGGCTCGGGGCGTCGATCACGTTTTATGGCGGCGCGGCGTTCTGCCTCATGGCGCTTTTGGCGCTGGTGCTGGCGCCGCGGTTTCTGGCATCGGGCTCCGCATCACCCACCCCCGCGCCGCCATCACCGGTGCCGTGACCTCAGGCCGGACGGCAAACCTACACTCGCACGATGACGACGTTCTATGAGGCCGACATCGGCGACCGCGCGCCGCAGTTCCCCGCGCTGTCGGGGCCGGGCGAGGCCGACGTGGTCATCGTCGGCGGTGGCTTTGCCGGCTTGGCCACGGCCTTCGGTTTGATGGAACGCGGCGCGCGCGATGTGGTGCTGCTGGAGGCGCGCACCATCGGGCACGGTGCATCCGGGCGCAACGGCGGTTTCGTGTCCAGCGGGTTCAGCCTGGATGCGAGCGCGCTGCTGCAACAGCTCGGGCCCGACGAAGCGCGGCGCCTGTACCGCCTGTCCGAAGCGGCGGTAGAGCGCATCCGCCAACGCATCGCGGCGCATGGCATTGCCTGCGACGCGGTGTACAGCGGCCTGCTGACAGCGAACTGGTTCGCCGACGAGCGCCCGCTGCGCGACTGGCAACAGGTGATGCGCGACAGCTTCGGCGTCGAGTTGCGCTGGCTGCCGCGCGACGAGACGCGTGCGCTGCTGTTGAGCGAGCGCTACCACTCGGCCTTGCACGAGCCCGGCGCCTTCCATTTCAACCCGCTGAAATACGCGCAAGGCGAAGCGCGTGTGCTGCAGGCGGGCGGCGTGCGGGTGCACGAGCGCAGCTGCGTGACCGGCATCGCGGCCGACGGTGCCGGCTGGCGCATCGAGACCACCGGCGGCAGCCTGCGCTGCCGCCAGCTGGTGCTGGGCTGCGGCGGCTACATCGGCAGCCTGTACCGGCCGCTGGCGCGCGCGATGCTGCCCATCGCCACCTACGTGATGACCACCGAGCCGCTCGGCGAGCGCCTGCGCAGCGCGATGCGCACCGACGCGGCGGTGTTGGACACGCGCTTCGCGTTCGATTACTACCGGCCGCTGCCCGACACGCGCCTGCTGTGGGGCGGCCGCATCTCGATCCGCGACCGTTCGCCGCAGGACGTGATGCGCCTGCTGACGCGCGACCTGCTGCGTGTGTACCCGCAGCTGCGCGATGCGCGCATCAGCCATGCCTGGAGCGGCTTGATGAGTTATGCCAGGCACAAGATGCCGCAGCTCGGCCGCCTGCCCAGCGGCGCCTGGTACGCGATGGGTTTCGGTGGCCACGGCGTTGCCACCACCACGCTGGCCGGCGAGGTGCTGGCCCAGACGATCACCGGCGAAGCCGAGATTCCGGCCGGCCTGCGCGCCTACGGCGTGCCGCCGACCTTCGGCGTGCTCGGGCGGTTGGCCGCGCAAGCCACGTACTGGTGGCTGCAGGGCCGCGATGTGCTACACGACTGGCGCACTGGTTGACTGACGGTGAAGTCCACCACACTGCGGCAAGGGGGTGGTGTTCGCAGCCCGCTGATTTTCAAGCGGTGCGACAAGCTGCTTCCAGCGGGTGACTCATGCTCAGCGGGCTTCACGCAGCGCCTGATCGCAGCACCTTCGGTAACGCCTCCATCTCACCCAGCTTTTCCGCCATCGACCCGATGAACGCCGACACCGCCAGCGGCAGGTGGCGCCGGCTCGGGTACAGCACGCTCATGCCGCCGCTGCTGCGCTGGTATTGCGGCAGCACCGACAGCAGCAGGCCGGCCTGCACGTCGAGCCGGGCCATGGTGGGCGGCAGCAGCACGATGCCCAGGCCGGCCAGCGCGGCTTTGCGCAGCGCCTGCGCGGTGTTGCCGCTGAAGCGGCCGCTGACCTGCACTTCTTCTTCCACGCCATCGGGGCCGGTCAGGCGCCAGGTGGCGCGGCCGCTGGGGTGGGCCGGGGTCACGCAGTCGTGGTTCACCAGGTCTTGCAGCGTGCCGGGCGCGCCGCGCGCGGCCAGGTAGGCGGGGCTGGCCACCATGCCGTCGCTGCGCAGGCCGAGGATCTGACGGCCGACGTAGCCCGAGTCGCGCAACGGGCCACCGCGAAACGCCACGTCGATCTGCTCGGCAATCAAATCGGCCTGGGCATCGCTGAGCACGAAGTCGAGCCGCACCCGCGGGTGCGCGGCCAGAAATTCGGCCACCCATTCCATCGGGAAGAAATCAAAAAAATCGGCCGGCGCCGCCACGCGCACCAGGCCGCTGGGTTCGTGGGTGCCCGTCATCACGGCCTGCCCGGCTTCCATCAGCCCGTCGACCGCGCCGGCGCTGCGCTCGTGGAAGGCCTGGCCGGCGCTGGTGAGCGTGAGCTTGCGGGTGGAGCGTTGCAGCAGCCGCGTGCCCAACTGCGCTTCGAGCTGCTGGATGCGCCGGCTCACGCTGTTGGGCGGCACGCCCAGCCGCCGCGCCGCCTCGGCAAAGCTGCCGCAGCGCACCACCTGCACAAACATCGCGATGTCGTTCAGGTCGAACATGGGCAATTCCTTCAATGGGTGGACGAGTGCAATCCGATTGTGCTGGCTAGTCAATCAATGGGGCCGACCCTATCTTTCAAGCACCGGGCCTCGCAAGGGCCATCACCGCTCACTTTTCAGGGACCACCCCATGACCACCACAGCAGCACCCCGCATCGGCATCGTCATCGGCTCCACGCGCGAAGGCCGCTTTGGCGACAAGCCCGCGCACTGGTTCCACACGATCGCCCAAGCGCGCACCGACCTGGCCTTCGAGCTGATCGACCTGCGCGACCACCCGCTGCCCTTCTTCAACGAACCGATGTCGCCGGCCTGGGCGCCGGTGAAAAACGAAGCCGCGCAGCGCTGGGCCGCCAAGCTGGCCACACTCGACGGCCTGATCGTCGTCACGCCCGAGTACAACCACGGCCCGACCGCGGTGCTGAAGAACGCGTTCGACTACGCCTACAAAGAGTTCATCCGCAAGCCGATCGGTTTTGTGGGTTATGGCGGCGTGGGTGCG
>DASQOS010000034.1:0-5271 GCA_035644375.1 Rhizobacter sp. | reverse complement strand
AGCGTGGAACGCAGCGGCGCCAACTACATCGCCCGCGTGCAGGACGGCGAGGCGGTGAATCGCCATAAGCCATCGGTCGAGGTGCTGTTCAAGTCCGCCGCCCGCGTGGTCGGACCGAACGCGCTGGGCATCATGCTCACCGGCATGGGTGCCGACGGCGCCAAGGCGATGAAGGAACTGCGCGATGCCGGCAGCTACAACTTCGTGCAAGACGAGGCGAGTTGTGTGGTGTTCGGCATGCCGCGCGAGGCGATCGCCGCCGGCGCAGCGCACGAGGTGTTGCCACTGGACCAGATTGCGCCGAAGCTGATCGAGCGCTTGCGCAGCACGTCCGGTCTCTCGACCACCCGGGTGTAGCTGGCCTCCCACGTCGCTTCGCTCCTGCCCTCCCAAGGAGGGCGCCCGCCGTTGGCCCGGGAGACCCGGGCTTGGGCGGTGGCTTGATGGGGCGCTTCGCTGCGCTTGCTACAGAAACAGCTCTTGAAGGTCATTCAGGAAGTCGAACCCGCGTGCGGTGGGGTGGACCCAGCCGAGATCCAGTGACACGAGCCCTCGTTGCTGCGCTTGTTCCAGCTTGCTTCGGATTGCCGACAGCGGCAGGCCCGTTCGTTCGATAAAACGGGTCAACTCGAAACCCTCTTTCAGGCGCGTCGCGTTCAGCATGAACTCGAACGGCAGCTCGCTGCGCTTGACTTCGTCGTCCTGCGACACGGCCGTGCCTGCGATGGCCTGGGTCATGTAGGTGGCCGGGTCGCGGTAGCGGATCTGGCGCACCACGCGGTGCGGAAACGACAGCTTGCTGTGGGCGCCGGCACCGATGCCGAGGTAGTCGCCGTACTGCCAGTAGTTCAGGTTGTGCGCACAGCGGTGCCCGGCATTTGCAAAGGCCGAAACTTCGTAGCGTTCCAGTCCGGCCGCGGCCGTGCGCTCGATGATCAGGTCCAGCATGTCCGACGCTGTGTCGTCGTCCGGGACTTGGGGCGGGTGCTTCGCGAACAGGGTGTTGGCTTCGATCGTCAGGTGATAGACCGACACGTGCGGCGGCTCGAACGACAGCGCCTGCCGCAGATCGGCATCGAGCTCGTCCAGTGTCTGGCCGGGCAGCGCGTACATCAGGTCGATGTTGAAGGTATCGAACGCCTCTCGTGCTTCTGCCACAGCCGCCTTCGCCTGGGCCGCATCGTGCACCCGGTCGAGCGCCTGCAACTTGGCGTCGTTGAAGCTTTGGACGCCGATCGACAGCCGCGTCACGCCGGCCGCGCGGTAGGCCCGAAAACGTTCGCGCTCGAAGGTACCCGGGTTGGCCTCCAGCGTGATCTCGCAGCCGGGCTCGAGCGGCAGGCGCGCGCGGAGGTCGGCGATCAGCTGATCGATGGCTGCCGGCGAAAACAGGCTGGGCGTGCCGCCGCCAATGAAGACGGTGTGCACGCGGCGGCCCCAGATGAAAGGCAGCGCAGCTTCGAGGTCGGCACGCAAGGCCTCCAGATAGCGCGCTTCCGGCAGGGTGTCGGCCTGCTGGTGTGAATTGAAGTCGCAGTACGGGCACTTCTTCAGGCACCACGGCAGATGGACATAGAGCGAAAGCGGCGGCAATGCCGCCAGCGACAAGGTGCCCGGCCGCATGTAGCGCGCCAGCCGATCGGCGGTGCTGGTCCCGGCATCCATCGACGCCGATCCGATCGCGATCACGTCAGTGCTCCAAGGCCAGTCAGGCTCGGGCGCTCTCCTGATCCAGCGGACCCCGTGGATCCGGCTCCGCCGGTCGGGGGTGGGCTCATCCGAACCAGACCTCGCGCATCAGCGCCAGCATCTGCCGCGCCGCCTGAGCGCGGTGGCTGTGGGCGTTCTTGGTCTCAGCGCTGAGTTCGGCGACGGTCTGGCCCAGTTCGGGGATGTAGAGCAGCGGGTCGTAGCCGAAGCCGCCCGCGCCTCGCGGGTCGGGCAGCACCACGCCGCCCCAGCGGCCGAAGGCGATCAACGGTTCCGGGTCGTCTGCCGAACGCACGGCCACAAGGGCGCTGACAAAGCGCGCATGCCGGTCGCTGTGCGGTTGCAGCTGTTCCAGCAGCACTTCGTTGTTCTCGGCATCGGTCTTCGGACGCCCGTAGAGCGTGGCGTAGCGGGCCGACAGCACACCGGGCGATCCGCGCAAGGCGTCGACACACAGTCCGGAATCGTCGGCAATGGCGGACGCATTGGCGTGAAACGCGGCGTGGCGTGCCTTGGCCAATGCGTTCTCGACGAAGGTGACGTGCGGCTCTTCGGCTTCGGCGATGCCCAAGGACCCTTGTGTGACCAGCTCGATCGCGAGCGCCGAGAACAGCGCCTGAAGCTCCAGCAGCTTCTTGGCATTGTTGGAGGCCAGCACCAGTCGCAGCATCGCCAGGCTCTGCGTCAAAGCAGCTCAGCCGGCCAGCGCCGTACGCTGGGCCACGACCAGTTCACGAATGCCCTTGTCCGCCAGTTGCAGCAAGGCATTCATTTCTTCGCGCGAGAACGCCGCACCCTCGGCAGTGCCCTGCACTTCGACAAAACCGCCGGCCGCCGTCATCACGACGTTCATGTCGGTGTCGCAGGCCGAGTCTTCGATGTACTCGAGATCGAGCAGCGGCGTGCCGTCGACGATGCCCACCGAAATCGCCGCCACCGCATCGCGGATCGGTGATGCCGTCAAACGGCCCTGCCGCTGCAGCCAGGCCACCGCATCGGCCGCCGCGACGTAGGCGCCGGTGATGGCCGCGGTGCGCGTGCCGGCGTCGGCCTGGATCACGTCGCAGTCGAGGTGAAGGGTGCGTTCGCCGAGCGCTTTCAGATCGAACACGCAGCGCAGCGACCGGCCGATCAAGCGCTGGATCTCTTGCGTGCGGCCGCTTTGCTTGCCACGCGCGGCTTCACGGTCGCCGCGGGTGTGCGTGGCACGCGGCAACATGCCGTATTCGGCCGTGACCCAGCCTTCACCGCTGCCTTTTTTGTGCCCGGGAACGCGCTCTTCAACCGACGCCGTGCACAAGACCTGCGTGTCGCCAAAAGCCACCAGCACCGACCCTTCGGCGTGCTTGGTGTAGTGGCGGGTGATGGAAACCGGACGCAATGCGTCGGCGAGGCGGTTCTGGGTGCGTTTGAATGTCATGGCGCGTATTGTCCACGCGCACGAAGCCGGCCGTGACAAACAGGTTATCGGAGCGCGTCGGACCGAGCGCCGGGCCGCTTCCGGCCCGCCCGAATCCCCTCGGGCATCGTTCACCGTTTTCGGTGAACGAGGGGCGCCATGCCTTCAGTTCTTCTTCTGGGAAGAGCGCCGAATCGCCTCGTTGATTTCGCGGATCGAACGTTCGATCTCCGCCTCGTCCAGTTCGTCGGGCGGCTCCTGGCCCAGCACGCTGGCCTGGATGGTCGATGCGAACACCTCTTCGCCCAGCGTTTGCGTCGAGATGGCGCCGGTGCTGTCGTTGTCCTCTGCCGACTCCCACTCCACCGCCAGCAACGAGACGTTGTCGCTCTTGGCGCCACCATTGCGCAGTGCCTGTTCCACCAGTTCGGGAACCGAATCGGCAATGGTGTTTTTCGCCAGCTGTTCGGTGATCTCGGCGTCGGTCACCGTGCCCCACAGCCCGTCGGAGCACAGCAGCAGGCGATCGCCGCTTTGCAGCAGCAGCGGACCCACGGTGTCGACCACCGGCTTGCCGGGGCTGCCCAGGCAGGTGAACAGCACATTGCGGTTGAAGCGTTCGCCCATCGGCACGACGTGGCTCATGGTTTCTTGCAGCTCGGAGTACGAGTGATCGCGCGTGCGCGCCACCAGCTTGTCGCCGCGCACCAGGTAAAGACGCGAATCGCCGCAATGCGCCCAGTACGCCGAGTTGCCCTGCAGCACGCAGGCCACGACGGTCGTGCGCGGCGTGTCGATCAGCGCCTTTTGCGTGGCGTAACGCAGCAATTGGTGGTGGCCGGCAATGATGGCTTCGTGCAGGAAGCGCATCGGCTCCTTCAGCGTCGGCTTGGCATCGCGCTGGAACATGGCTGCCAGCGTTTGCAGCGCCAGCTGCGAGGCCACTTCGCCTTCCGGGTGGCCGCCCATGCCGTCGGCCAAGGCGAACAATCCCGAGTCGCGCGTGTAGCAATAGCCCATGCGGTCTTCGTTCTTCTCGCGACCGCCCTTGCGACTGATCTGATAAACGGTGAATCGCATGTCAGCGCCCGCCCGGCCGCCCGAAGGGCGCTGACCGCCCCCTCGGGGAGCAGAAAACAAAGTGAGCGTGAGGGCTGTTCATGTCATCAGACCTTGGCGCCCGTGGTCAGGTTTTCGAGCTGCAGCTTGAGCCGCTCGCCGAAGCTCAGCTTGGTGTAGCGGCGCTCGGTTTCGCGGGCCAGTTCCTTCTGCAAGGAAAACACGCTTTGCGGACGCGACAGCGGGTCCAGCGACATGCACCACTCGGTGACTTCGATCAGGTTGTCTGAGTACACATTGCGCAGGCGCGACAGCGACAGCGCGAGACGGTCCTTGTCGATGCGTTGTGGCGCGTCGTTGGGCGGGTAGCCTTGCATGCAGGCATAGATGCACGCGCCGATGGCGTAGATGTCGGTCCAGGGGCCGAGCGTGCCGTCGCGGCGGTACATCTCGGGCGCTGCAAAGCCCGGCGTGTACATCGGGCGGATGAAGTTGCCTTCTTTGCTCAGCACTTCGCGCGCGGCGCCAAAGTCGAGCAAGACCGCCTTGTTCTCGTTGGTGATGAAGATGTTGGCGGGCTTGATGTCCAGGTGCAGCATCTTGTGCTGGTGCACGATGCGCAAGCCGCGCAGGATCTCGTCGAACAGCGAGCGGATGGTCGATTCGCGGAACACCTTGTCGCGTTTCAGGTCGCGCGCCGTGACGATGAAGTCCTGCAGCGTATCGCCCTGCAGGTAGTTCATCACCATGTAGACGGTTTCGTTCTCGCGGAAGAAGTTGAGAACGGAAACGACGCTCGGGTGGCTGATCTGCGCGAGCGAACGGCCTTCTTCGAAGAAGCTCTTCAGGCCGAGCCGATACAGCGGCTGCTTCTCGGGTTTGACGCGGGGCGTGAGCTCGCCGGGTGACCGCTCGGCCAGCGATGCCGGCAGGTACTCTTTGATGGCCACCAGGTGTCGGCTGTCGTCTTCAGCGAGATAGACGACACCGAATCCACCCGCCGCTAGCTTCTTGACGACTTGGTAGCCACCGACCACAGTGCCGGCCGGTAGCGGCGCTGGTTTCGGCTTTGACATAATCGAATTTTTGACGGCGCGAAGTGG
>DASQOS010000032.1:0-2399 GCA_035644375.1 Rhizobacter sp. | reverse complement strand
TATATTCCGTATTCGCGATTTGCGAATACAGAATATGATCCTCAAACCGCAAGACTTCCTCGTGGCCTTGAAGCTGCTCGCCCTCGACGAGCAACACTGGACCTACGCGCGCTTGGCGCACGAGCTGGGGCTGAGTGCCTCAGAGGCGCACGCGGCCGTTCAGCGCGGTCTGGCCGCGGGCTTGCTGACGGATTCGAGCATCGCGCGAGCCTACGCTGCGCTCCGCCCGGCCGCCGCCATCGTGGCACGCGAACCCGGTCTGAGCGCGGTGGGCCTGCAGACCGTGCCCAGACCCCGCAAGGCCCCGGAGGAACGCACTCACCTCGACAGCGCGGCCGTGGTCAACCGCCGCCACCTGGCCGAATTCGCGCTCCACGGCGCCAAGTACGCATTTGCTGCCGAGCGGCTGCCGGTGGGCCGGGGGGTGCCCACGAGCCACGCCGCGCCAGCCTTCGCGGGGGTATTTGCCGAGGGGCACGAACCACTGGTGTGGCCCTGCGCGCATGGCACGGCGCGCGGCGAGGGCATCGCGCCACTGCACCCCTGCGTGCCCGGTGCAGCCTTGCGCGATGCGGCACTCTACGAACTGCTGGCGCTGTTCGACGCGGTGCGCGCCGGCCGCGCGCGCGAGCGTGGCATGGCGATCACCCGGCTGCAAAAGCTCATCGACCCGCCGCAGCGGCCAAAGGCGGCGAAGGCCCGCCGTGACTGACCCCAACCTCGAACTGCTGCGGGCGATGGCGCTCGCCCTCGGGCCGCTGCGCGAGCGCATGGTGTTCGTCGGCGGTTGCGCCACCGGCCTGCTGTTGACCGATCCTGCGGCGACCGGCATACGTGCGACCGAAGACGTGGACGCCATCATCGAAGTGGCCTCGCTTGCCGGCTATCACGCCATCCGACCCTTGCTGGCCGAACGTGGCTTCAGGCAGACGATGGAGGCCTGCACACCGCCGTTCCGCTGGTTCTGGAGCGGCATGCAGCTCGATCTGGTGCCGGTCGACGAAAAGGTGATGGGATTCTCGAATCGCTGGTACCGGCCGGGCTTTGCGGCGGCCGTGACGGCCGAACTCGGACCGGACATCGCCTTGCGTCACCTGAATGCGCCTTACTTTCTGGCCACCAAATTCGAGGCCTTCAACGACCGTGGCGAACGCGACGTGCACGTGAGCCACGACCTGGAAGACATCGTCACGATCATCGACGGCCGCGCCGAGCTCGCCGATGAACTGGCGCGAGTCGAATCGTCGGTTCGTGCCTACGTCGTTCAGCAGACTCGAGCTTTGCTTGGCCACCCCGACATGCAAAACGCCCTCCCCGGCATCGTTGCGCAGCCCATCCGGGGCGTCGTCGTGCTCGAGCGCCTCCAACAAATCGCCTCACTGAGCCTTCGATGAACGCGTCCACCCTGATCCAAAAGCTCTGGAACTACTGCAACATCCTGCGCGACGATGGCCTGTCGCATGGCGACCATGTCGAGAAGACGACGCCGCAAGGCCGCTGGCGCAGCTATGCTGCTGAGGATCTGCTGGCGCGAGACCGCTAGTTAGGATCTGTTCACGCCATGAAACCCTCGACCTCCCACCGTCCTCGGATCGTCGTCATCGGCTGCGGCTTCGGCGGCCTCGAAGCGGTGCGTGCGCTGTCGCGTGCCGATGTCGACATCACGCTGGTGGACCGCACCAACCACCATTTATTTCAGCCGCTGCTCTATCAGGTGGCCACCGCGGGCCTGAGTGCACCGGCGGTGTCCGGGCCCATCCGGCACATCCTGCGGCGCCAGATGAAGCGCGGCAACCTGACGATTCTGCAGGCCGAGGTGCGGCGCATCGACGCGCGCGCCAAGAGCGTGACGCTCGACGGCAACGACCAGTTGTCCTATGACCACCTGATCGTGGCTGCCGGCGCGACACACAGCTACTTCGGCCACGCCGATTGGGCTCGGCACGCGCCCGGCCTGAAGACGCTGGCCGACGCCTTCACGATCCGATCGCGCGTGATCGGCGCGTTCGAACACGCCGAGCGCTGCCAGGACGTGCTGCAGCGCGCCGCCTGGATGAGCTTCGTCATCATCGGGGCCGGCCCGACCGGCGTCGAAATGGCCGGCACGCTGAGCGAGATCGCGCGTCACACCTTGCCGCGGGAATTCCGGCGCATCGACTCCAAGCTGGCGCGCGTGGTGCTGCTGGAGGGGTCCGATCGCGTCTTGGGCAGCTTTGTGCCGCAACAGTCGCAACGAGCGCGCGAGCAGCTGATGAAGCTCGGCGTGGATGTGCGAACCGGTTGCAAGGTGACCGCCATCGACGAACGCGGCGTGAGCTACGAGTCGCGCGAAGGCGACGTGGAGCTGATGCACCACGTGCCGAGCCGAACCGTGATCTGGGCCGCTGGTGTGGCGGGCT
>DASQOS010000031.1:0-3328 GCA_035644375.1 Rhizobacter sp. | reverse complement strand
TCGGCCAGCGCTTCGGCGAAGTTGGCAAACAGCACGGTGAACCACAGCCACAGCGCAATCGCCAGGATGAACGCCTGCGGCGCTTCGCCCTGCCCGCCCAGGGCCTGCACCCACAAGATGGTGGTGATGATGCTGCCGACGTAGACGACGAACATCACCGGGTTGCGCCACTGCACACGCGGGTCGAGCTTGCCGAACGCGGACGCGATGGCCGGCTTGAGCAGCGCAGGGTCGAACAGGGAAAACGTAGTGGTGGTTGTCATGATCTGGTCCAGGTGTGCTGAGGCCCTTGGTTTACTGGGGGTGCCACAACATGAGGTGCTCGACCACCGGCCCCAAGGCCAGCGCGGGCACGTAGTTCAGCAAGCCGACCAGCAGCACGGTGCCGATCAGCAGGCTCACGAACAGCGGACCGTGCGTGGGCAGCGTGCCGGCGGTGATCGCCATGCGTTTTTTCGCCGCCAGTGACCCGGCCATCGCCAGCACCGGGACGATCACGCCGAAGCGGCCGAACCACATGGCGATGGCCAGCAGCGTGTTGTAGAACGGCGTGTTCGCAGACAGGCCGGCGAAGGCGCTGCCGTTGTTGTTGGCCGCCGAGGTGAAGGCGTAGAAGATCTCCGAGAAGCCGTGCGCCCCGGGGTTGGCGATGCCGGCCTTGCCGGCGTCGGTCAGCACCGCCAGCGCGGCGCCGGCGAGCACCAGGATCGGCGTGACGAGGATCGCGATCGAGGTCATCTTCATCTCGAAGGATTCGATCTTCTTGCCCAGGTACTCGGGCGTGCGGCCGATCATCAGCCCGGCGATGAACACCGCCAGGATGGCAAAGATCAGCATGCCGTACAGGCCCGAACCGACACCGCCGAAGACGACTTCGCCGAGCTGCATCAGCACCAGCGGCACCATGCCGCCCAGCGGCGTGAAGGAATCGTGCATGGCGTTCACCGCGCCGCACGACGCGGCGGTGGTGATGGCGGCGAACAGCCCGCTGGCCGCGATGCCGAAACGCGTTTCCTTGCCTTCCATGTTGCCGCCGGGCTGGGCGGCGCTCGCGCTCTGGTCGGCGCCGAGTTGAGCCAGCAGCGGGTTGCCTTGCTGCTCCTGAGCAGTCACCACGACAACCGAGACGATAAAGATCGCCGTCATCGCCGCCAGCACGGCCCAAGCCTGGCGGGGGTCTCCGACCAAACGGCCGAACATGAACACCAGCCCCGCCGGGATCAGGAAGATCGACAGCATCTGGAAGAAGTTCGTCAGCGCAGTCGGGTTCTCATAGGGATGTGCCGAGTTGGCGTTGAAGAACCCACCGCCGTTGGTGCCGAGCATCTTGATCGCTTCTTGTGATGCGACCGGACCCATGGCCAAGGTCTGTTTGTCGGTCTTCAAGTCCTCCATCACCGGTGCGCCCTTGGCATCCTTCAACGGCTGGCCGTCCGGACCGTTCTTCGGTTGCTGATAGCTGGTGACTTCGAGCGTGGTGACATCCTTGTAGGACGAGAAATTCTGGATCACGCCCTGGCTAACCAGGAACACCGCGAAGATCAGCGACAACGGCACCAGCACGTAGGCCGTCACACGCGTGATGTCGACCCAGAAGTTGCCGATCGACGCCGACGAACGGGCGATGAAGCCGCGGATCAGAGCGATGACCACGACGATGCCGGTGGCCGCGGAAAAGAAGTTCTGAACCGCGAGCGCCAGCATCTGCGTCAGGTAGCTCATCGTGGTTTCGCCCGCATAGCCCTGCCAGTCGGTGTTGGTGACGAAGGCGATGGCGGTGTTGAACGACGAATCGGCACCCACCGCGGCCACGCCTTGCGGGTTCAGCGGCAACACCGCCTGGAGTCGCTGCAAGGCGTAGACAGCCAGCACGCCCAGGAAGTTGAAGGCCACGAGCGCAAGAGCGTAGCGACGCCAGCCCATGCCGGCAGACGCATCGACGCCGGCCAGGCGGTACAGGCCGCGTTCAGCGGCCTGGAACGGCGCCATCCAACGGGGAAACCGGCCCTCGGCCACCGCGACCAGCCATCGGCCGAGCGGCCAGGCGAGCAACAGCAGCACGCCCAGGTAGGCGACCAGCAGAATCCATGCTTGGGTGTTCATCAGAATTCCTCCGCTCTCAACAACGCGCAGATCAGATAGACCATCAGGCCCAGCGCGGCCGAGCCTGCGAGCACATAGAGCCAGGTCATTTGCGCACTCCCAGTTGGTCGCAGCCGATCACCATGCCGACGAGGGCCACGAACATGAGTGAGGCGGCAAACAGAAAGACGACGTCCATGGATTCCTCAAATGCTGACTTCGACCCTCGGAAGCGTAGGCACTGGGGCATCAAGTCGGTGTAGAGATTCGGCGGCTCGGCATCAAGAACGCATAAAGAACGGCGCCCGAACTCTCATCTCATTTGACGAAGCCATGGAGACGGCGAGCACCCGCCGCAGCGCAGTTCTCTCGACGGCAAGGGCGGTGATCGTGTAGGCTGCGATCCATGCGGCGGTGCAGCAGTCACCGCCTGTCGATGGACTGGCGGAGGGACCATGGCCACCACGAACACACCCCCTGTTGCGGCGCGGTTGAGCGGCTATGACGCCGACTTGACCCAGTGCTCGGTGTCCGGGCTGTCGTCCGGTGCCTTCATGACGGTGCAGTTGCACCTGGCGCATTCCGCGATGTTCGTCGGTGCGGGCGTGATCGCCGGCGGCCCTTACCGTTGCGCCGAATCGTTCCGCGGCGCGTCGTTCATTGCCGAAGACGCCTACGTTCAGAACGCCTTGTTCGTCTGCATGAACCCCTTGACCCCGCAAGTCGGCCCGAACCCCGAGCGCTTGCTGGCGATCGCCCGGCAGACGGCCAGCGACCAGCTGATCGACCCGCTGCACCACCTGGCCGACGCCCGGATCTACATCTTTACCGGCAGCGAGGACACGGTGGTCAACTCCTCGGTGGTGCAGACCACGCGCCGCTTCTACGAGTTGCTGGGCGTTCCGGCCGGCAACCTGATGTTCGTCGGCGACGTGCCGGCGGGCCACGCGATCCTCACCACCAATCTCGAGGACAACCCGCTGGACGCGAACCGCCCGCCTTACATCAACCGCCTGCCCGGAACGCGCATGCAGAGCTGGGACATTCTGGAGCACATCTACGGGCCGCTGAATCCGCCCACCGAGCGGCTCGGCGGACGCCTGATTCGCTTCGACCAGCGCGAGTTTTTCGACGGAGCCAGCCGCGCCAGCATGAGTGCCTACGGCTACGCCTACGTGCCCAAAGAGGTGGAAGACGGCGCGCCCTGCCGCATCCACGTCGCCTTGCACGGCTGCAAGCAAGGCTA
>DASQOS010000030.1:0-2874 GCA_035644375.1 Rhizobacter sp. | reverse complement strand
GGCGCATGGACGACGTGGTGCCCTCGCGCGAGATCATCGAGCGCATCCATGCCGGAATGCCGCTGCAAGAAATCGAGCCCAACTACAGCGGCGAGGTCGCCGAGCGCTGGCGCTATGCCGACGGCAGCGGCGAGATCGGCGTGATCTCCAGCGTCACGCACGCGTTCTGCCGCGACTGCAACCGTGCCCGTCTGTCCACCGAAGGCAAACTCTTCCTGTGCCTCTTCGCCTCGCAGGGGCACGACCTGCGGACGCTGCTGCGTGGCAGCTACTCCGATGAACAGATTGCCAGCGCCATCGGGTTGATCTGGCACGCGCGCGACGACCGCTACTCGGAATTGCGCTCCGGCCTGGCGCCGGACAAGCGCGTCGAGGGTGCGCGGCGCGTCGAGATGCACTACATCGGCGGCTGAGCGCGCCAGCGCCGAAGTGTCACGCCAAACCCTGATTCACAGCCCGTCTCCCGAGTTCTTCAGGGCCAGCGCCTTGTTGGCCAGTGCATCGGCTCTCTCGTTGTAGACGTCGCCGCTGTGGCCACGAACCCAGCGCACGGTCACCGTGCGAACGTCCACCGCGGCAAACAGCCTCTTCCACAAGGCCAGGTTGGCGACCAACTCGCCCTTGGAATTCTTGAACCCCTTGCGTTCCCAGCCGCCGCGCCATTCGCTGATTCCCTTCAGCACGTATTGGCTGTCGGACACCAGCTCGACAGCCGCGCCAAGGGGCACACGCGACAAGCCTTCCAATGCGGCCGTCAGTTCAGCGATCTGGTTGGTGCCTGGACCGATGAAGCCGTAGTGGTCCGACTCGGTCTTGCCGTCCGGTGCGATCAGGACCGCCCCCCAGCCGGCCGGGCCCGGGTTTGAGGGCGCGCAGGCGCCATCGGTGTATGCCATCCACTTCATTTTGTTTTCTTTCTCATGGGTTTGAAACGTGGCGGTGCGAGGCCGGCGTGCGGTGGCTGACCGCCGGCGCTGTGGCCTTGCCCGCCAGACGCTGATCGCGTGCCAGACCCACGAGCCGCATGCCTCGCACACGCTTGACCGCCACCAGCATGTACACCGCCCCGAACACCGGCCACCAGCGGTCGCCTGTCTTTTCCATCCATTCGAAGCGCGACAACCAGGTCTGTGACGCCAGTGGCGGCCGGTAACAGCCGAACTGCCCGGCCTCGACCTCAAAACTCAGCAGCCGCAACCAGTCGCGCAAGCGCCGGTAGCCGATGAAGTCGCCCTCTCTCGGCAGGAACAGCGAACGGTCCGCGCCCAGGCCGATGCGTCGGCGCAGACGGCCCATGCTTTGGCGCATGGCCCACAAGCTCGCCGGGTTCAAGCCCAGGATCACCACCTGCCCTTCAGGCATCAGCACGCGCTCGACTTCGCGCAGCGCCAGGTGCGGGTCGCGCGCCAGCTCCAGCGCATGCGGCAGCACGATCAGGTCCAGGCTTTGGCTGTCGAACGGCAACGCATCGAAGTCACACTGCAGACTGACCGCGCGCAACGCCGCGGCCGGCGCGCCGGGTGGAACTTCACTCGCGGCGGGCAACTCCATGTCTTCTTGCCGGTCCACCGCCAGCCAGCGGTGCGGCATGCGGTTGGCGCGCAGCGCATCGATTTGCGGCAAGCCCAACTGCAAGGCATGAAAACCAAAGATGTCGGCCACGCAATGGTCCAATTGAGCTTGTTCCCATGCGAGCAGATAGCGTCCTGGTGGCGTTTGCAACCACTGTGCCAAACCTATAATTCCGCCGACTTGCGCCATGAACCTGCTTGCCCTGCCCGCTTTCACCGACAACTACATCTGGATGCTTCACGATGGCCGTCAGGCACTCGTCGTCGACCCGGGGGAATCAGCGCCAGTAGAGCACGCTCTGGATGTCCACGGCTTGACGCTGGCCGGGATTCTAGTGACCCACCACCACAACGACCATGTCGGGGGGCTATCGGCCCTGCGGCATCGGTTGAAAGGGCCCGTGTTCGGGCCGGCGCATGAAGACATCCCCAAGCCTTTCACGCCCTTGGACGGTGGCGATGGCATCGAGCTGCTCGGCGGTCACTTCGAAGTGATCGACGTGCCCGGCCACACGGCCGGCCACATCGCTTATTTTCACCGGCCGGCCAACGACACGCCTCTGCTGTTTTGCGGCGACACCTTGTTTTCAGGCGGCTGCGGCCGCCTGTTCGAAGGAACACCTGTGCAAATGCACGCGTCGCTGTCGCGCCTGGCCGCACTGCCCGGCGACACGCGTGTCTGCTGTGGCCACGAATACACCTTGTCGAACCTGAAGTTCGCACGTGCGGTGGAGCCAGCCAACACCGACCTGCAGGCCTACACCGCCCGCTGCGAAGCACTGCGTGCGCAGCACCAACCCACCTTGCCCAGTTCCATTGCGCAAGAACGGCTCATCAATCCGTTCCTGCGCTGCGACCAACCCGAGGTCGTGCAGGCTGCGCTCACACGAGGTGCCGTGAGCCGCCGCGAGCCAGACGTCCTGGCCGCGCTGCGCCAATGGAAAAACAACTTTTGATGCCCCATTTCCTGACCTTACGACGGCCTCTGGTGGCCATGGCGGCAGCGACCGGGATGCTGCTGAGCGCTTGCTCCACCCTGGTTCAAGCGCCCGACCAGACGGGCGATATTCCCCAGGTCATCGCCACGACGCCGATCTCGGCCGCTTCAGCGCCCGCAGCGCAAGCACCCGCCAGTGCAGCGGCGCCTGCGCGCGCGAACGCCGCGTCGGCACCGCAAGACGAATCCGGACCTGCGGTGGCCGCACCGATTGACCCCTTGCGCCCCGAAGAATCGGTGGACCTGAACTCGAGGCTTGCCACCATCGACCTGTGGATGCGCCTGCGCCGCGGGTTCGGTATCCCC
>DASQOS010000029.1:0-2585 GCA_035644375.1 Rhizobacter sp. | reverse complement strand
TGAGGAGTGTCACCATGCCACAGACGATCAATACGAATCTGATTTCGATGAACGCCCAACGCAATCTGAACAGCTCGCAATCCTCCCTGGCCGTGGCAATGCAGCGGCTCTCATCGGGTTTGCGAGTGAACAGTGCCAAGGACGACGCGGCCGGCCTCGCCATTGCCGAGCGCATGAACGCGCAAATCCGCGGCATGAATGTCGCAGCGCGCAATGCCAACGACGGCATCTCGCTGGCGCAAACCGCTGAAGGGGCGCTGGCTCAGGTCGGCGATGCACTGCAGCGCATGCGCGAACTGGCGGTTCAGGCGCGTAATTCGACCAACAGCGGCAGCGACAAGGATTCGCTGAACAAGGAATTTGCGCAGCTGTCGTCCGAAATCGGACGCGTGCTGGCCGGTACCACCTTCAACGGGCAAACCATTCTGGCGTCCACCGGAACGCAGACCTTCCAGGTCGGCGCGAATACCACGGCCAACGACACCATCAGCATCACCACGACCGACCTGACCACCGATCCCACGCTGACCTCGGTCACAACGTCGGTGATCGACAGCACGACGGACACGACGGTCCTTGGCACCGTGATCGACAACATCGATTCGGCGCTGAACGTGATAAATGACACGCGCGCGACCTATGGCGCAAGCCAGTCGCGCTTCGACTCGGTCATCTCCAGCCTGCAAAGTGCGGTAGAAAACCAGTCCGCCGCGCGCAGCCGCATCATGGACGCCGATTTCGCCGCAGAAACCGCAGCCCTCAGTCGGGCGCAGATCCTGCAGCAAGCGGGCAATGCCATGGTGGCCCAGGCCAACCAATTGCCTCAGCAAGTGCTGCAACTGCTGAAGTAAGAAATATTTCTCGGTAAAAGCCGCTCAAGTTCGCGTGGGAGCTTCCGATACAGATGACACCGGGATATGCCGGGCAACATCTGTTTTTGAAAGGTGTATGACGATGGCGCTTGACGTCGGTCGTCATTCCTGCGAAAGGATACGAACATGGCTACGATGAGTTCAGCAGGCATAGGTAGCGGCCTGGACGTCGAGTCCATCGTTACCAAACTGATGGCAATCGAGAGGCAGCCGGTCGCGAATCTGCAGACCCGGGCCTCGACCATCCAGACCGAGATATCGGCCTTTGGGTCATTGCAGTCCTCCGTTGCCGGTTTTCGCGATGCCGCACAGGCGCTGACCAACAGCTCGACTTGGGGCGCCACGACCGCGACCTCGTCCGACAACGGTTCAGTGGGCGTTTCTACCGGCAGCGGCGCGCACGCAGGCAGCTATTCCGTGAGCGTTCAAAACCTGGCTTCCGCACAGTCGGTGGCCAGCCAAAGTTATGCCTCCAGTTCGGCCGTGATCGGTGAGGGCGGCCTGACCATCGATGTCGGGGCCTGGGATGTGGGGCAGCCCGGCTTCGCTGCGCGCGCGACCATCAACGCGATGAGCATTCCAATCAGTGCGACCGATACGCTGCGCGATGTGCGCGACAAGATCAATGCGGCCAATGCGGGCGTCACGGCATCGATCGTCACCGATTCTTCGGGCGCTCGCCTGGTGTTGACTTCTTCGGCCACAGGCGTGAACAACGGTTTCAGTGTGACGGGAACGGGCGGAGCGGCGGCGTTGACCTACGACGCGAGCGACGGCTCGTCGCCCATGACGCGCACGCAGACTGCCAGCGACGCGCAAGCCACGGTCAACGGGCTGGCGATCACTTCGGCCAGCAACACCCTGACCGATGTCGTGCAGGGCCTGACGCTGAACCTGTCGAAGGTCACCACCGGCAGCGTGCAGCTCAATGTGGTTCAGGACAACGATTCCATCAAGAAGTCCATCCAGACCTTTGTGAAGGCGTACAACAGCCTCGCATCGCAACTGGCCACGCTGACCAAATACGATGCGGCCACCAAGACGGCCGGTACGCTGCAAGGCGACAGCACGGCCGTCGGCCTGCAACGCCAAATGCGAAGCCTGCTGACAAACGCGACCTCTGCGTCGTCGGCGTTCAGTTCGCTGTCCGATGTGGGCATCGAGATACAGTCGACGGGCCAGTTGACGGTCAATGACACCAAGCTCAGCTCGGCACTCGGCAATTTGCCGGAACTCAAGAAGCTGTTCGCCAACAACCCAGCCAGCACCATCGACACCTCGCAAATCGGCATTGCCCAGCGGCTGAGCGATTTCGGCGACCAGGAAATCGGAACGGATGGCGCGCTGACCACGCGCACCTCGGGCTTGAACACCAGCCTGGCGAACAACCAAAAAAACCAGGATGCGATCAACCAGCGCCTGACCAATACCGAGGCGCGAATCCGTGCGCAGTACACGGCCCTGGACACCCAGATGGCGAGCATGAGTGCACTCAGCACCTACATCACGCAACAGGTGGCGAACTGGAGCAGGACCTCATCCTCGAATTGAGGCCGGCCGGCCTTGTGCTCGTCCCTGGTGGCCCGCACGGCGCTGTTCGCGTCGTCCGGGCTTGTTTCGTTGTGAGGGGCGCTTGTTCGCTCGACCCGGCTGCGCAGCGCGGGTGGCTGAGAACAGGGAAATTTGCGGGTGTCTCATGCGGCCATCGATCCA
>DASQOS010000028.1:0-2356 GCA_035644375.1 Rhizobacter sp. | reverse complement strand
TGGGCGCCGGCAAGACCACGTTCGTTCGGCACCTGCTGCACGCGCTGGGCGTGGCGGGCCGCGTCAAGAGCCCGACCTACGCCTTGCTCGAATCGTACGAGTTGCCGCAGATGGGCATTGCGCATTGCGACTTCTACCGGTTCAACGATGCGCAGGAATGGGAGGACGCGGGCTTTCGCGAGGTCTTCGCCGGCCCGGGCCTGAAGCTCGCCGAGTGGCCCGAGAAGGCGGCTGCGCTGTTGCCGCAGGCCGACCTGCAGATGGAACTGATTCCGCTCGACGGCGATCAACGCCAGGTGAACTGGCACGCCTGTACCTCGCGCGGACTGGAGTTGCTGCCTTGATGCCGGCGTCGGGGCGCCGCAAGGCTCTGCGCTCCATGGGCAGCCTGGTGCTGCTGCTGGGCGCACGCGAGCTGGCGTGGGGCGCCAGCCTGGTGGCGGTGCGGGTGTGGCCGGCGGCCGAGTACACGCGGGTGACGCTCGAGTCCGATCAACGCTTGACGGTGAAGCACTTTCTGGCACAGGACCCGCAGCGTCTGGTGATCGACATCGATGGCCTGGAACTGAGCCCCGCGTTGCGCGATCTGGTCGGCAAGGTGCGGCCCGACGATCCCTTCATCGAAGGCGTGCGCGTGGGCCAGAACCAACCGCGCGTCGTGCGCCTGGTGCTCGACCTGAAGCAGTCCATCGCACCGCAGTTGTTCACGCTGTCGCCGGTGGCGGCCTACCAGCACCGGCTGGTGTTCGACCTGTACCCGGCCCAGGAGCGCGACCCGTTGCTGGCGCTGATCCGGGACAAGGAGCAGGCTGAACAGAAAGCGGCCAAGGCCGTGCAGGACGCCTTGGGCGAATTCATCGGCAAGATGAACCAGCCGCCCGGGCCGCCGGCCGCGGCGGCGTCAGTGCCGCCCATGAGCCAGGCGCGCATCGACCGGCTCATCATCGTGGCGCTCGACCCGGGCCATGGCGGAGAAGATCCCGGCGCCACGGGGCCGACCGGGCTGCGAGAAAAAGACGTGGTGTTGTCGGTCGCGCTCAAGCTGCGCGACAGCATCAACGCGCTGCCGGGCATGCGTGCCATGCTGACGCGCGACGCCGATTTTTTCGTGCCGCTGCAGGAACGCGTGCGCAAGGCGCGGCGTGTGCAGGCCGATCTGTTCGTTTCGATCCACGCCGATGCGTTCTTCACGCCGCAGGCGCGCGGCGCCTCGGTGTTTGCGCTGTCGCAGAACGGCGCCAGCAGCACGGCGGCACGCTGGATGGCTGCGAAGGAGAACTCTGCCGACCTGGTGGGCGGCATCAACGTCAAGGCCAAGGACGCGACGGTGATGCGCGCGTTGCTGGACATGAGCACCACGGCGCAGATCAAGGACAGCCTGAAGCTGGGCGGCGAGGTGCTGGGCCAGATCGGCCGGGTCGGGCGGCTGCACAAGGGCAGCGTGGAACAGGCCGGCTTTGCCGTGCTGAAGGCGCCCGACGTGCCGTCGATCCTGGTCGAGACGGCGTTCATCTCGAACCCCGAAGAAGAAACCAGGCTGCGCGACCTGGCCTATCAACAGCGCTTGGTAGAGGCGCTGACCACAGGCATCAAGCGCTACTTTGCGAAGAACCCGCCCCTGGCGCGGACGCGCCAGTTGTAGTTGGATCGCGCACGCGCCAGTTGTGATGTCAGCCCCTCGCTCGACGGGTACGTCGAGCGAATCCCCCGGGCGCTCGGCCCGCGGTGAGCTATGCAGACGTTGCGGACGCCGCTTTGCGTTTGGCCTTCCAGGCGCCCAACAGCACCAGCACGCCCGGCAGCAGGAGCGCGCCCCAGATGATCTTGTCGAGGTTTTTCTGTACCCACGGGATGTCGCCGAACACGTAACCTGCCAGCGTCACGCCGCCGACCCATAGGACTGCGCCGCTGACGTCGTACAGCGCGAACTTGCGGCGCGTCATCTGCGCGACGCCGGCGACAAAGGGCGCGAAGGTGCGCAGGAAAGGCATGAAGCGCGCTGCGACGATGGTGATGCCGCCGTATTTTTCGTAGAACGCATGCGCCTGCTCGAAGGCCTGCTTGTTGAAGAAGCGCGAGTCTTCCCACTGGAACACCTTGGGCCCGAAATGGCGCCCGATCGTGTAGTTGCTCTGGTTGCCCAGAATGGCGGCGGCCACCAACAGGCCGATCGACAAGGGCAGGCTCATGACCCCGATGCCGCACAGCGTGCCGACCACGAACAGCAGTGAATCCCCAGGCAGGAACGGCATCACGACGACGCCGGTTTCGATGAAGATGATCAGGAACAGCAGCGCGTAGACCCAGGCGCCGTAGCTCTGCACGAAGGTCTTGAGGTGCACGTCGACGTGCAGGA
>DASQOS010000027.1:0-5079 GCA_035644375.1 Rhizobacter sp. | reverse complement strand
AAACCCCGTTCCCGCAGAAAGCTGCGCGGGCGCGGCTTGCACAGACAACGGCCGGGCCCCGGTGCCTTGCGTCAAGCCGGCGGACTGGCGCACGGCGCATCGAACGCCCGGCGCAGGAGGCGAAAGACCGCACGAAACGCGGCCGTGCAATGCCTTGGCAAGGCGAGAAAAGTATCGTATAAATCGTTTATATCAATAACCGACTGGACCGAACATGCCCACCCGCGCAGCAGCTGCCCCCGCGAAAGCCCCCGCCAAGAAAACCGCCACCGCAGCGTCCAAGCCCAAGCTCAAGCCCGCCAAGAAAAGCGCGCCGGCCAAGAAAGTGGCCGCCAAATCGGCCGGCAAGCCCGCCCTGAAAAAACCCTATCCGCCGATCGCCAAGGGCGCCACCGCAGCCAAGACCGCCGCAAAGCGGGCGGCCGCGCCGCTGCCCAAGGTGTCCAAGCCGAAGCAAAAACTGGTGCGCGACAGCTTCACGATGCCGCGCGCCGATTTCGACCTGATCGCGGCCTTGAAAGAGCGCCTGCTGTCGCTGCGTGTCTTCGTCAAGAAGAGCGAACTGCTGCGCGCCGGCCTGCACGCCTTGACCGGCCTGGACGACGCCAAGCTCGCGTCGACCATGAAGGGCCTGACGCCGCTGAAACCGGGGCGCCCCAAGAACAGCGACTGATTCGAGCGCCGATCCGGCGTCTGTTCACACGACCCGAAGCTGCAGCGTCCGCTGCAGCTGGATTCGGCCCGCACCGGCGCTGTCATGCCGGCAGACCAGACCACGCAATTCGCCGCCGTCGCCCACGCGACGCGCGAGTCGCTGCTGCGCAGTGCGCCGGCCTCCGTGGTGGCCAACGTGCGCAACGACATGTACCTGGCCTCGGAGGCGATCCGCTTTCTGGCCAAAAGCGACCAGGTCAAGCTGGATGCCCAGACCAGAGACCACCTGGCCAGCTTCAAGACACTCATCGACGCCGCCACCATGTTCATTCCGGTGTGGATCAAGGTGGCGGTGGCGATTGCGCTGGGCCTGGGCACCATGGTCGGCTGGAAGCGCATCGTCGTCACGGTCGGCGAAAAGATCGGCAAGACGCACCTGACCTACGCGCAGGGCGCCTCGGCCGAGCTGGTGGCCATGGCCACCATCGGTGCGGCCGACATGTTCGGCCTGCCGGTATCGACCACGCACGTGCTGTCGTCGGGCGTGGCCGGCACCATGGCGGCCAGCCGCTCCGGCCTGCAGATGGCGACGATCCGCAACCTGCTGATGGCCTGGGTGCTGACGCTGCCGGCAGCGATCCTGCTGTCCGGCAGCCTGTACTGGCTGTTCACGCATGTGTTCTGAAGCGGCGCCCTCTCCTGCTTTGAAAGCGTCACCCCCATGACCACCGCCTTTGCCGACCACGATGCGCTGATGCAGCGCATCGAACGCGAGCTCATCGACGGTTACGACGAAGAGCTGGGAGACGATGCTCGTGCCCGAGATCTACTGACGCTTCAGCTGCCCACCTTGTTCGGGTCGCGCCACGCGCGCTCGAACGGCAGGCGCCAGGCGTGCGGCGCGATCAGCTGGTGGATCGACTTCGGCCCCCACGAGCCGGCCGGATACAGGCGCACCGGCGGTGGCGCTTCCAGCAGCAGCGACGACACGTCCCACAGGCGTTCGATGCCTTCGGCGGTGGTGAACAGCGTGCGGTCGGCGCGCATCGCGTCGAGGATCAGGCGCTCGTAGGCTTCGAGCACGTCGCCGATCAGGCCGGTGTCGTGCATCGCGAACTGCAGGCTCAGCTTGTCCAGGCGCATGCCCGGGCCGGGGCGTTTGCCGTAGAACGACAGCGACATCTTCGACGCGTCGGCCAGGTCGAAGGTCAGGTGGTCCGGGCCTTGCGCGCCGACACCCGAGCCGGCCGGGAACATGCTCTTGGGCGGCTCGCGAAACGCGATGGAAATGATGCGCTGCCCTTCGGCCAGGCGCTTGCCGGTGCGCAAGAAGAACGGCACGCCGGCCCAGCGCCAGTTGTCGATGAAGCACTTCAGCGCGATGAAGGTTTCGGTTTCCGACTCGGGGTCGACACCTTCTTCGCTGCGGTAGCCGTTGTACTGGCCGCGCACCACGTCGCTCGGCTGGATCGGCAGCATGCTGCGAAACACCTTGTTCTTTTCTTCGCTGATGGGCACCGGCTCCAGCGCGGTGGGCGGCTCCATCGCCATGAACGCGAGGATCTGGAACAGGTGCGTCACGACCATGTCGCGATAGGCGCCGGTCTGCTCGTAAAACCCCGCGCGCTTGCCCAGGCCCAGCGTCTCGGGCACGTCGATCTGCACGTGGTCGATGAAGTCGCGGTTCCAGATCGGCTCGAACAAGCCGTTGGCAAAACGGAACGCCAGGATGTTCTGCGCCGGTTCCTTGCCAAGGAAGTGATCGATGCGGAAGATCTGTTCTTCGGCAAACACCTCGTGCAGCTTGGCATTCAGCACCACCGCGCTGGCCAGGTCGGTGCCGAAGGGCTTTTCCATGATGATGCGCGAGCGTTCGACCAGACCGGCCTCGCCGAGCAAGCGCACCGCCGGCAAGGCCGCGTTCGGCGGCACACTCAGGTAATGCAGCCGGCGGCACTCGCCGTTCAGGCTGCGCTCCGCGGTGTCGACCGCCGCCTTCAGGGCCTCGGCGCCGGCCGACAGCGGCACATAGTCCATCAACTGGGCAAAGGCCTGCCAGTCGCCTTCCGGCAGCTTGCGGCTGTAGAACTCGTCGAGCGCCTCGCGGGCCGTCTTGCGGAAGCCGTCGACGTCCATCTCGTCCAGCGACACGCCGATGATGCGGCAGCCCGGAATGAAGCCGGCGCTGCACAGGTGAAACAGGCCCGGCAGCAGCTTGCGCCGCGCCAGGTCGCCGGTGGCGCCGAACAGCACCACGACCTGCGCAAACCGCGGACCCACACCGGGAGGAATCTTGGCCATCGTGCACGTCCTGTTGTTGGGTGAATGGCGCCTGCGGTCAGCAGCGCGGCATGGGCGTCGAAGGCGCCACGATACCCTGAGGTGCTGGGCGTCCCAACCTGTCTCGCCGCGGCTCTTGCAAGTAGCGGGCCAGTTCGGGCCTGTCGGGCCTCGCGCGCCGCCGTCAGCAGAGGATCCACACCGGCGCGTGGTCGCTGGCTTTTTCTGCGCCGCGCATGTCGCGGTCCACGCGGGCGTCCTTCAGCCGTTTGGCGGCGGCCCGGTTCAACAAGAGATGGTCGATGCGCAGCCCGGCGTTGCGCGGCCAGCGGTGGCGCATGTAGTCCCAGTACGTGTACATCGGCTCGCCCGGGTGGCGCGACGCGAGCGCATCGGTCCAGCCCTGGGACAGCAGGCGCCGGAACGCCTCGCGGCTTTGCGGCTGCAACAGCGCATCGTCCTGCCACGATTGCGGCGAATAGATGTCGGCCACGGCGTCGCTCGGCACGACGTTGTAGTCACCCGCCAGCACCACCGGCGCCTTGGTCTTCAACAGGCTGCCTGCATGCGCGATCAGGCGCTCGAACCAGGCCAGCTTGTAGTCGAACTTGGGACCGGGCTGCGGGTTGCCGTTGGGCAGGTAGATCGAGGCAATCAGCATGCCGTCGATGGCGGCCTCGATGTAGCGGCTTTGGGTGTCCGTGCGGTCGCCGGGCAGCCCGTGCCGGCTCTCGATCGGCCGCCCGCCCTTGGCCAGAATCGCCACGCCGTTGAACGCCTTCTGCCCGCTCCAGATGGCGCCGTAGCCGGCCTCGACGAGGGCGGCTTCGGGAAACGCCTCTTGCGAGGTCTTCAGCTCCTGCAGGCAGACGACATCCGGCGCCGCCGCCTGCAGCCACGTGAGCAGCAGCGGCAGCCGCCCCTTGATGCCGTTGATGTTGTATGTCGCAATCTTCATCGCTGCCCCTTGAAGCCAGGGCACGAATGCCTTGGCCGGCATCTCCGATGGACCTGGCCTCGGGGTCAGCGTTCAGTTTTTGTCGGCCGGAATCGGCTCGCATCGCGTCAGGGTCTTCTGCAAAAAATTTGCCGCGCTTGTCCATTTGTCACACGCTCGAACGTCGTGAGGGTGGACGCTTCGGCGTGCCAAGCGATTTCCGCCCATCCACTCAACCCTGAATCGAGGATGAACACCATGACCTCATCGACAGTCAAAGCGATTCCTGACGGAATGAACACATTGATCCCGCACCTCGTCTGCGCCGGCGCGGCCGACGCCATCGAGTTCTACAAAAAGGCCTTCGGCGCCACCGAAGAAGCACGCCTGCTCGGCCCCGACGGGAAGGTGATGCACGCCAGCCTGCTCATCGGCGGCTCGCGCTTGATGCTGGTCGACGAGGCGCCCCAGTGGGGCATGCTCGGGCCGAAAGCGCTGAAGGGATCGCCCGTCACGGTCCACCGCTACGTCGAGGACGTGGACGCCGCGTTCGCGCAGGCGGTGGCGGCAGGCGCCAAGGTGACGATGGCGGTGGCCGACCAGTTCTGGGGCGACCGCTACGGCACGCTGGAAGACCCTTTCGGCCACCGCTGGTCACTGGGAACCCATGTGCGCGACGTGACGCTCGCAGAGATGAAAGAAAGCATGGCAAAAATGGCCGCCAGATGAGGTGACGCGGCGGCGTGGAGGCGATGCCCCGGACCTCATGCCATGCGCCTTGCTGGTTCGTGATTTTCTGCCTCAGGATGTCCCGGGTTCGGCCGATGTTCAAGTCGAATCAGGAGCCGCCATGACCCACCCCCAGCCAGCCCCGCATGACCACGACGAAAGCCGCTTCGGGGACCACCTCGCCGCAGACGCAGACGAGTTCCTGGACGACGCCAGGCCGGCTTCGGCTCGCCTGGCGCCCCAGGAAAAATGGCGCCCCGCGCCCGCGGCCATCAGTTGCCGCGTGGCACACGACTTCTGAGCCGGGCCTCGCCGCCGTTCATCGGCCGCGCTGTACCGCGTCAACCCCGTCGAGTGGGCTTGACCGTCGCACGCCCTGCACCGCGCTCGGAGTCGTTTCAAGCGGCTCAGGGCCGACGTGTCGCGTCACGACGCATCGCTTCCCTCACATCGCCTGCCTTCTTCTGCGCCTGGCCTTC
>DASQOS010000026.1:0-2886 GCA_035644375.1 Rhizobacter sp. | reverse complement strand
ACTTTCGGCCCGTTCGAATTCGACTTGGCGCTGCGCCGCCTGTCCAAGGATGGCGAACAGATCGCGCTGACCACCGGCGAGTTTTCGATGCTGAAGGCACTGGTGCGTCACCCGCGCCAGCCGCTGTCGCGCGACAAGCTCGCGCAACTGGCGCGCGGGCGCGAGTTCGAGCCTTTCGACCGCAGCCTGGACGTGCAGATCTCGCGTCTGCGCAAAATGATCGAACCCGATCCAGCCCAGCCTCGCTACATCCAGACGGTGTGGGGCGTGGGTTATGTCTTCGTCCCAGATGGCACTGCTTAACCGCAGCCGACTGCGCAGAAAGGTCTCGGGGAACAAGAAGCCCTTTGCAGCGACCGTGCCCGACGGATCGCCACCAGCCTTGCCGCTGGGCACGGTGGCGTTGAGCCTGTTCTGGCGCACGTTCTTCCTGCTGGCCATCCTGTTGGTCGGCGGGGTGTTTGCCTGGGTCCAGACCTTTCGCGCGCTCGAGTTCGAACCGCGCGCGGTGCAGTCCGCCAAGCAGATCGCGAGCCTCGTGAACCTGTCGCGCGCGGCCTTGCAATACACCGACGGCATCAGCCGTTTGACGCTGGTCAAGTCCATGAAGGACCAGGAGGTGAAGGTGTTGCCGCGCGAGCCGAACGACAAGTGGCGCCCGTTCGAGACCGACCGCTTCTCGCGTGCCATCAGCGAAGAGCTGCGCACGCGCCTCGGGCCCGACACGCTGGTGGCGCAGACGGTCAACGGCGTCAGCGGGCTGTGGGTCGGGTTCACGATCGACAAGGACCCGTACTGGCTGCAGGCCGACCCGACGCGCGTGAGCCCGATGGCCGGCAGCACCTGGCTGCTGTGGGTCACCATCGCCTTGCTGGCCACCGTGCTCGGCTCGGCCGGCATCGCGCGGCTGATCAACCAGCCCTTGCGCGACCTGTCGTTCGCCGCCAGCCGCATCCGCGACGGCGAGTACGAATCGCAACTCGACGAAAACACGCTGACCAGCGAGATCCGCCAGGTCAACATGGGCTTCAACCGCATGGCGCGCGAGTTGGCCAAGGTGGAAGAAGACCGCGCGGTGATGCTGGCCGGCATCTCGCACGACCTGCGCACGCCGCTGGCCCGGCTGCGGCTCGAAGCCGAGATGAGCGTGCAGGACGAAGAGGCCAAGCGCAACATGGCGCTCGACATCGACCAGCTCGACGCCATCATCGACAAGTTCATGGATTACGCGCGGCCCGGCGAAACCAAGCTGGTGCCGGTGCACGTGAGCAGCCTGGTGGAGCGTGAAATGGCGGGGTTCCGCGACCCGAGCCAGATCCGCATCAGCTCGCGCGTGGCCATCGACACCAAGGTCATGGCCGACGACACCGAACTCGGCCGCGTGTTCCAGAACCTGTTCGAGAACGCGCGCCGTTACGGCCGCTCCACCGACACCGGCATCGCACGGGTTCAGGTCAGCTATGCGCGCACCGGGCCATGGGTGATCTTGAGCGTGCGTGACTACGGGCCAGGCGCTGCGCCCGAAAAACTCAAACAGCTCACGACACCGTTTTTTCGCGGCGATGCCGCACGCACGGCAGCCACCGGTGCCGGCCTGGGCTTGGCGATTGTCGAAAAAGCGATTCAGCGCATGGGCGGCAGCTTCGAACTGGCCAACGCACTCGACGGCGGGCTGGTTGCGCACATCCGCTTGAAGAAAGCCCCTTGACGCCGAAGCGAAGCGACTCGGGGGCCGCCGAATCAGATCCGAAATAACAGGCAGACGGCACGCGCTTCGATGGCTTCCAGACGTCCGACCGGCCCCATGTTCTCGGCCGTCTTGGCCTTCACGTTCACCTGCTCCACCGGCAAGCCCAGGGCCACGGCGAGGCGCTGGCGCATGGCCGGAATGTGCGCTGCCATCTTCGGCGCCTGGGCCACGATGGTGCTGTCGATGTTGCCAATCTGCCAGTTGGCGGCCCGCACGCGGCGTGCGGCTTCGGTCAGCAAGGCCAACGAATCGGCGCCCTGAAACTGCGGGTCCGTGTCAGGAAAATGTTTGCCGACATCGCCCAATGCAGCCGCGCCGAACAAGGCGTCGGTGATCGCGTGACACAAGGCGTCGGCATCGGAATGGCCGAGCAAGCCATGGGTGTGGGCGATCTCGACGCCGCCCAGAATCAGTTTGCGGTTGGTCACCAGCGCATGCGTGTCCCAGCCTTCGCCGATGCGCCACAGCGGCACCCGTTGCTTCATCATGTGCGCGTCCTCAGCAGCCGTTCTGCCAGCGCCAAGTCGCTGGGGTAAGTGATCTTGAAGTTCTCGAACGCGCCTTGAACCAGCTTGGGCGCGTGGCCCATCGCTTCCATCGCGCTGGCGTCGTCGGTCGCGTCGGGTCCGGCATGCGCCAATGCGGCGAGCAGTGCGCCCAGGCGAAACATCTGCGGCGTCTGGGCTTGCCATGTGTGGCGACGGTCGACCGTGTGCGCCACGCGTCCACCGGCTTCGGCCTTCAGCGTGTCGGCCAGCGGCAGTGCCAGCAGGCCGCCCACAGCGTCATCCACACAGGCGTCGATCAGCGAATCGATCCATTCAGGGCGCACCAGACAACGCGCGGCGTCGTGCACCAGAACCCAGTCGTGCGCTCGGGCGCCACGTTCTGCCAGATCGGCCAAACCGCGGGCCACGGTTTCGGCGCGGCTGGCACCGCCGACCCGCGCCACCCAACCGGCAAACGCCGGCACCTGCGATTCGAACACGCTGTCATCGTGGCTCAACACCACCAGCGTCTGCTTCAAACGCGTGACCTGCGACAAGGCTTGCAGCGTATGGGCCACCAGACTGCGCCCCGCCAGCGGCGCGTACTGCTTTGGACCGCCTGCGCCGGCTCGCTCACCCACGCCAGCG
>DASQOS010000025.1:0-2005 GCA_035644375.1 Rhizobacter sp. | reverse complement strand
CCAGGAAAGTCGAGAAATTGACGAAGAACAACGCGAAGCCGGCGACCTCGCCGTCCCACTCGGCCACCATCGCCTCGGCCACCGGCTTTTCGCCGAACAGATGCGGGCGCAAGCGCTCAGGCGTCGCCTGAAGCAGGTGCGCCAGCTTCTCGAATTCGGCGAGCTCGCGGATCAGTGCCACGATGGCATTGACGTCGCGCAGTTCGGCCGGGCGGATCACGCAGGCATCGACTGGCGAAGCCTCGGCGGCAGGGGACGAAGGAGGGCTCATGGCGCAATTCTCATCGCAAACGCCGCCTTCCCGGCGCAGCGGCGTTCCTCTTGTCGAATGACGACAAGCGCTGCCGTTGCAACTTCTATCATCGCCCCATGAATGCCCTTTCTTACCGTCCCGTCCGCGCCAGCCGCAGCGAATTTGTCACCGTGCGCGGCTTGCGCCACCACCTGATGCACTGGGGCGACGCCAGCATGGCGTCGGCCGAGCGCCCGCCGCTGCTGATGTTGCACGGCTGGATGGACGTCGGGGCCTCGTTCCAGTTCGTCGTGGACGCGCTGGCACACGACCGCCACGTGATCGCGCCCGACTGGCGCGGCTTCGGCCTGACCGACACGCCGCACACCGACACCTACTGGCACCCGGACTACCTGGGCGACCTCGACGGCTTGCTCGACGCGCTGCAAACCAGCCACCCGGCGGCGGCACGGGTCGACTTGCTGGGCCACAGCATGGGCGCCAATGTCGCCATGCTGTACGCGGGACTGCGCCCCGAACGCCTTCGCCGGCTGGTGAACCTGGAGGGTTTCGGGCTGCCCGCCACGCAGCCGTCGCAGGCGCCGGATCGCTTCCTGACCTGGCTGGACGAACTGAAGCAGCCGGCGCAGCTGCGCGGCTACGACAGCGTGCAGGCGGTGGCGGCGCGGCTGCAAAAGACCAACCCGCTGCTGCGCACCGACCGCGCCGAGTGGCTGGCGGCGCACTGGTCGCGGCGCGACGCGTCGGGCGTGTGGCAGATCCTCGGCGACCCGGTGCACAAGCGCAGCCATCCTGCGCTGTACCAAAAAGACGAGGCGATGGCCTGCTGGCAGCGCATCCAGGCGCCGGTGCTGTGGGTGGAAGGCGACCGCAGCGAAATCGGCAAGCTGTGGGGCACGCGCTACTCGAAAGAAGAATTCCACCAGCGCGTGAGCGTGGTGCGCCATGTCGAGAAGCACGTGCTCTCGCCGGCCGGCCACATGCTGCACCACGACCAGCCCGAAGCGCTGGCCCTGTTGCTGGAAAAGTTTCTGGCCTAGTGTAGTGTTGCAAACGCATCCCCCGCGAAGCCGGCAGCACGGTACGCGCAGGGGCAATCAACACCCCAGCGGGAGCAGTGGATGTTTCGAAGTCGAGACGACCGGCCCGGTCCGGAAGCAGCGCCGATCGACGCGGATGAGCCCGCAGAGAGGCGCTTGATCGGCCGCATCGCGGCGCGCGATCTGCACGCCTTCGAGCAGCTCTATCGCGCCTATCGCGCCCGGCTCACGCGCTTTCTCGATCGCATGACGCGCCACAGCGGCCTGATCGAAGAAGTGCTGAACGACACGATGCTGGTGGTCTGGAACCGCGCCGAGCGGTTCGATGGCAGCAGCAAGGTATCGACCTGGATTTTTGCGATCGCGTACCGAAAGGCCTTGAAGGCCTTGCAGCGGCAGGACGAGGCGGTCGAAGAGGAGACGCCGGACGAGCGCAGCGCGAGCGGCGCCGGCCCGGAGCAGCAGGCGCAAGACCGGCAGGTGAAGGCGCAGCTGGTGCGCGCGCTGGATGCGCTGTCGGTCGACCATCGCACGGTCGTCGAGCTGACCTACTTCCACGGCATGGGCTATCGCGAGATCGCCCAGATCGTCGACTGCCCGGTGGACACGGTGAAGACGCGCATGTTTCACGCCCGGCGGCGCTTGCGCGGACTGCTTGCCGGGAACGCGAAGGACTGGCTGTGAACGGACGAATTTTGAGAATCGGCGGCGA
>DASQOS010000024.1:0-2857 GCA_035644375.1 Rhizobacter sp. | reverse complement strand
GGGCAGGAGCGAAGCGACGTGGGGGCAACCGGCCAGCCGCACCGGTTCGCCGGCGTCATTGGGCCACCGGCTCAATGTAGTGGCGCGCCAGCTCAGGCGGCATTGGGGAATCCAGCAGCAGGCAGGCCAGGCGCAGGGCCGCAGCGCTGGTATCGCTCAGGCGCCCCAGCGGGCTGTGCTGGCGTGCGGCGTCGAGCCAGGCGCGCGCCAGCACCGGCTTGAGCATCCAGGGCAGTGTTTGGGTTTCCAGCAGCGCATGCACCAGCGCGTCGGCATCGGGCGGTTCACAGGGCGGCAGCGCATCGCCCTTGAGCCAGGTGCCGAGCACGCTGCGGTACCACGCGGCGCCGGCCGGCGATTGCGCATCGGGGATCAGGCGCGACAGGAATGCCGTGAACAGCGCCACCTGCCGCAGCGTGTGCGGCGCAAGCTGCGTCATGTCGTTGTGTGCATTGGCGGCGGCCTGAACCGGCAGACGTTCGCCCAGGCGATGGCGCATCGCCAGCCAATGCAGGCGATCCATGGGGCGCACCTGGCCGTCGCCGGCCATCACGCGCCGCGCCGCCTCCAGCAAGGCCTGGCGGTCGGCCATCGGCGCCTTGGCGACGCGCCTCAGCAATTCTTCCAACCAGGGCAGGCGCAGCGCCGGACCGAGTTTCTTGACCTCTTGGCGCAGCGCATTGGCGCTGCTCAGGCCCTTGGTCTCGTCGCGCCAGGCGCGCTTCTCGCGCTGGCTGCCCGGTGTCAGCAACAGCGCCAGGATGGTGGCGCGAAGTTCGCCCGGGCCATTCAGGCGCGACAGCCGGTCCATGGCTTCGCGCTCGTCGTCGCTCGTCGTCGCGCGCGGCGTGTTGGCAGCAGGCGGCATGGGCGGGGCAGCGGGACCGGGCATGGGCACAGCATAGGCGACGCGGCCGGGCACCGGCGCGGTTGACGGCGGCGGCGTCAGGGGCATCGGCTCGGTCTCGTCACTGCTGTTCAGTACCGGCGCGGCCAAGGGTTCCATCGCGCGGCCGTAGATGCGGCGCAGGCGTTCGGCCAGCGGCGGATGGGTGGCCAGCCAGCTCGCGGGCGCCTGCAACAGCAGGGCCGCCAGCAGCTGGGCCGGCAGCCGGTGCAGGCGGTCTTCGCGTTGCAACACCTGGTGCCAGACCTTGCGCAACGTGCCGCCCAGCCCGTCTCGGCTGCGCGTGAACTGCAGCGCGCAAGCGTCGGCCAGCAGTTCGCGCTGGCGCGACACCGCCGCTTGCAGCAGCTGTCCCGCCACCCAGCCCAGACTGCCGGCCGCCACGAACACGCTGCCGACCAGCACGCCGAATGCGGAGCGGCGATCCGATTCGTCGGCCGCCATCAGCGAGGCGCCGTAGCCGTGCACCAGCGACAGTCCCCACACCAGCGCCAGCAGCAGCATGTTGAGACGCAGGTCGCCTTGTTGGATGTGGCCGAATTCGTGCGCCACCAGGCCTTGCAGTTCGTCGCGCGTCAAGCGCTCCAGCGCGCCGCGCGTCACGGCGATCACCGATGCGTCGGCCGACCAGCCCGCCGCAAACGCATTGATCGCGTCTTCGCGGTCCAGCACGAACACGGCCGGGCGCGGCAGGCCGCTGGCCAGCGCCATTTCGTCCACCACGTTGAGCAGGCGGCGCTCCAGCCGGTCGCGTGGATCGGTCAGTTCGCGTCCTCCGGCCCACTGCGCCACGTGCATGCCACCGCCGCTGCGCAGCCGGCTCAGCTCCACCAGACAACCGCCTATGACGAACAGCAACACCAGCGCGGTGTTGGTTTCAATGAACAGCGGCGGCAGCTCGGCCAGCCATGAACCGATCAGCCACCACAGCGCGATCAGCAGCCCGTTGACGGCGAGCACCAGGCCGGCCAGCAGCAGCACGAACAGGCCGAGCAAGCGGCAGGTGGCCCGGCGCGCGTCGTCTTGCTGCTGTCGAAAGCGCATCGAAGGTGTCGCTGCGCGTGGCGGGCGGGCTCAGAGCAACTGGGCTCAGAACTTTACGCGCAAGCTGCCGCGTTCGGTGTCGCTGGTGGTGGCCTGCAGCATGGCGGCTTCGCGGAAGCCGAACAGGCCGGCCAGCACGCGGGCCGGAAACTGTTGCGCGGCGTTGTTGTAGTCCAGCGTGGCGTCGTTGAAGAGCTGGCGTGCGAACGAGACCTTGTTCTCGGTGCTGGTCAGTTCTTCGCTCAGCTCGCGCAGTGTCTGGTCGGCCTTCAGTTCGGGATAGGCCTCGACCAGCCCCATCAGCCGGCCGAGTGCGCCGTGCAGCACCTGTTCGGCCATTGACAGGCTGCTCACCGGGCCGGCCGTGCCGGGGCGCGAGCGCACCAGGTCGGCAGCGGCCTTGGCCTGGTTGCGGGCGGCGGTCACCGCTTCCAGCGTCTCGCGCTCGTGCGCCAGGTACTTGCTGGCGACTTCCACCAGGTTGGGAATCAAGTCGTAGCGCCGCTTGAGCTGCACGTCGATCTGCGCAAATGCGTTGGCAATGACATTGCGCAAGCGCACCAGCCGGTTGTAGGCGCCCACGGCCCAGAACACGAGAACCGCTGCAATGCCCCAGCTGACGATGTGGGTGGTGCTCATCGAAATACTTTCTTCGCCCGTGTCAGGGCAGGTGGTCGGTGTCTTTGAACTTGTTTTGCGCCAACAGGTCGAGCTGGTCGACCGCGGAGTCGGGACCCGAATCGCCCGAGCCCGTGCTGGAGAACGGCGCCGCGCCGTGCCGGCGCCACGCCTTGTAGCCACGCGCGCGCAGCGCGCAGGCCGGGCAGTGCCCGCAGCCGTAACCCCAGGCGTGGCGCTGCGTGCGCTCGCCGAGGTAGCAGCTGTGCGTGTGCTCGACGATCAGTT
>DASQOS010000023.1:0-6136 GCA_035644375.1 Rhizobacter sp. | reverse complement strand
TGCGGTAAGCCTCGCCCATGCCGACGATCTGGTGCGTCGGCAACGTGCCCGACCGCATGCCACGCTCGTGGCCTCCGCCGTGCATTTGCGCCTCCAGGCGCACGCGCGGCTTGCGGCGTACATACAAAGCGCCGATGCCCTTGGGGCCATACGTCTTGTGCGACGCCAAGCTCATCAGATCAACCGGCAACTCAGCCAGATTGATTGCCACCTTGCCGGTCGCTTGCGCGGCATCCACATGAAAAATGATGCCGCGTTCACGGCACATCGCGCCGATGGCGGGGATGTCCTGAATGACACCGATCTCGTTGTTGACGTACATGACCGACACCAGAATCGTGTCAGGGCGCATCGCGTCCTTCAACTTGTCCAGGTCGAGCATGCCGTCTTCTTGCACGTCGAGATAGGTCACTTCAAAGCCCTGGCGCTCCAACTCGCGCGTGGTGTCGAGCACCGCCTTGTGTTCGGTCTTGACGGTGATCAGGTGCTTGCCGCGAGTCTTGTAGAACTGTGCCGCGCCTTTGAGAGCCAGGTTGTTGGACTCGGTGGCTCCGGAGGTCCAGACGATTTCCCGAGGGTCAGCACCGATCAGTGCCGCCACCTCGTCACGCGCCTTTTCGACAGCCGCTTCTGCTTCCCAACCCCAGGCATGGCTGCGTGAAGCCGGGTTGCCGAAGTGCTCGCGCAGCCAGGGGATCATCGCGTCGACAACGCGCTGATCCACCGGCGTGGTGGCGCCGTAATCCATGTAGATCGGAAAATGAGGGCTCATGTCCATGACGGCATCGACAGAAAAATTACTTGGAGTACGCGCCGCCCAATGCAAACACCGAGTTCGGTGCCGTGACCTTGATGGGCTTGACAACGGGCTGGGTCGAAATGGCGCGTTTGACGGGGTGCTCTTCGATCGAGATGCCCTTGGCCAACTGCTCTTCGACCAGCTTGCGCAGCGAAATCGAATCGAGGTACTCGATCATCTTGGAATTGAGGCTGGTCCACAGGTCGTGCGTCATGCAACGGCCGGCGTCTTCGCCCATGCAGTTCTCTTTGCCGCCACAGCCGGTGGCATCGATCGGTTCATCTACCGCCACGATGATGTCAGCGACAGTGATTTCTTCGGATTTTCGACCCAGCGAGTAACCGCCGCCGGGGCCGCGGGTGCTCTCTACCAATTCATGACGGCGCAGCTTGCCAAACAGCTGCTCAAGGTAAGACAGCGAGATCTGCTGGCGGGCACTGATGGCCGCCAAAGCCACTGGTCCCGTGTTCTCACGCAGAGCCAGATCGATCATCGCGGTTACGGCAAAACGGCCTTTTGTGGTCAGACGCATGGAATCCTCCTGATGCCCGTGAAGGCATGACAAATCAACGAAAGCGAGCGGTGGTGACCTCATGCTTGTTGAGCGCCTGGCGGTTACAACGGGATAACCCGCATGAGATCCCGACAGGATTACTCAAGTATATATGAGGCCTACCGTTTCGGTCGGCATTGACCCGGGAAGTTCCCCACTCTGAGCAGGTGATTGGCCCAGATACCTGTGGGCTCAGGAAGCGTGCGGCGAATTGGCCACCAGCGGCACCACGTTGTCCACTCCCGGGGCGCCAAAAGCCTGCTCCCGCAGCACGGCCAGCTGATCCCGGATGCGGGCGGCCTTCTCGAATTCGAGGTCGCGCGCGTGCTCCAACATCTGCTTTTCGAGTTGCTTGATGCGCCTTCCCAGGTCTTTTTCAGACAAAACTTCGATTTCGGCGGCTTGCGCGGCCCGCGCGGCGTCCTTGGACTTCTCCGAGTAAACACCGTCGATCAAGTCCTTGACCTGTTTCCGAATGGTTTGAGGCGTGATGCCGTTTTCCAGGTTATGGACCACTTGTTTCAGCCGGCGGCGCTCGGTTTCGCCAAGCGCCCTGCGCATCGACTCGGTAATTTTGTCCGCATACAGGATGGCGCGGCCATTGAGGTTGCGCGCAGCACGGCCGATGGTCTGGATCAGCGACCTCTCGGAGCGCAAAAATCCCTCCTTGTCGGCATCCAGGATCGCGACCAGAGACACCTCCGGAATGTCCAGGCCCTCGCGCAGCAGGTTGATCCCGACCAGCACATCGAACGCACCCAAACGCAGATCTCTCAGGATTTCCACCCGCTCCACGGTGTCGATGTCGCTGTGCAAATAGCGCACCTTGACACCGTTGTCCGCCAGATAGTCGGTGAGCTGCTCGGCCATGCGTTTGGTCAGCGTGGTGATCAGAACGCGCTCGTTCTTCTCGACGCGGATGCGGATTTCCTGCAGCACATCGTCAACCTGGCGCTCTGCAGGCCGCACTTCAACCTCCGGATCGACCAACCCGGTGGGCCGCACCAACTGCTCAACCACCTGGCCGGCATTTTTCCGCTCGTAATCAGCCGGTGTCGCCGAGACAAACACCACCTGGCGCATCTTCTTCTCGAATTCTTCGAACTTCAGAGGCCGGTTGTCCAGCGCCGAAGGCAGACGAAACCCATAGTCGACCAGCGTCGTTTTTCGCGCCCGGTCGCCGTTGTACATGCCGCCCAGTTGGCCGATCATCACGTGCGACTCGTCAAGGAACATCAGCGCATCGGCCGGCAGGTAGTCCACCAAGGTGGCGGGCGGTTCGCCGGGTGCGGCACCCGAGAGATGGCGCGTGTAGTTCTCGATGCCCTTGCAGTGGCCGATCTCGTTCAGCATTTCCAGATCGAAGCGGGTGCGCTGCTCAAGTCGCTGTGCTTCGACCAATTTGCCGGCGGCCACCAGTTCGGCCGAGCGCGTTCGAAGCTCTTCCTTGATCGAGTCGACCGCCGCAACGACGCGGCTGCGCGGCGTCACATAGTGGTTGGCCGGATAGACGACGAAGCGCGGAATCTTCTGGCGGATCTGGCCGGTCAGCGGATCGAACAGCTGCAGCGTTTCGAGTTCGTCATCGAAAAGTTCGATGCGCACGGCCAGTTCGCTGTGCTCCGCCGGGAACACGTCAATCGTGTCGCCGCGCACGCGAAAGCTGCCGCGCGAGAAGTCGATGTCGCTGCGCTTGTATTGCATGCGAATCAGATGGGCGATCGCATCGCGCTGGCCCAGCTTGTCGCCCGTGCGCAGGATCATCCGCATCTCGGTGTAGTCCTCGGGCGCGCCGATACCGTAGATCGCACTCACCGATGCCACGATCACCACGTCGCGCCGCTCCAGCACGCTCTTGGTGGCCGACAGCCGCATCTGCTCGATGTGCTCGTTGATCGCGCTGTCTTTCTCGATGAACAGGTCGCGCTGCGGCACATAGGCTTCGGGTTGGTAGTAGTCGTAGTAGCTGACGAAGTACTCGACCGCGTTCCTCGGAAAGAACTCGCGGAATTCGCTGTACAGCTGCGCCGCCAAGGTCTTGTTGGGCGCGAACACGATCGCCGGACGGCCCATGCGCGCAATCACGTTGGCCATCGTGAAGGTCTTGCCCGAACCTGTGACGCCGAGCAGCGTCTGGTAACTCAAGCCGTCGTTGAGTCCGTCGACCAAGCCCGCGATGGCGGTCGGCTGGTCGCCCGCAGGAAAATACGGTTGGAACAGCTGGAAAGGCGAGTCGGGAAAAGACACGAATTCGCCCTGCGATGGCGCGACCACATCAGCGACTTCGGTAACAAGCTCAGACAGCTCAGCCATGACAGATAAAATCTCCAGGTTTTTTCTGCGCAACAACATCACAGGGCGACTGTGCAGCGTAGCCCAAAACCGCCATGCGCTCTACTGACAACCCCAGGCCTCGGCAAGCCGAGTCCGCCCCCGAGGGGTTAAAAAAATCGGGAGCGGGCCTTCATTTTTTTGGACAAGGACTTTCCATGACCTCGCTGTTCGCCGCCGTTGAAATGGCTCCCCGTGACCCGATCCTGGGCCTCAACGAACAATTCAACGCCGATCCCAATCCCGCCAAAGTCAATCTCGGGGTCGGGGTGTACTACGACGGTGAGGGCAAGCTGCCCTTGCTCAAGTGCGTGTCCGAAGCCGAACGCCAGATGCAAGAAGCGCCCAAGGCCCGCGGCTATTTGCCGATCGACGGCATCGTGGCTTATGACAAAGCGGTGCAGGACCTCGTATTTGGTGCCGGCAGCGATGTTCTCAGGGCCGGCCGCGTCGCCACGGTGCAAGCCCTGGGCGGTACCGGCGGTCTGAAGGTCGGCGCCGATTTCCTGAAGCGCTTGAACCCGAATGCGCAGGTGTTCATCAGCGACCCGAGCTGGGAAAACCACCGTGCGCTGTTCACCCATGCCGGCTTCACCGTCAACACCTATCCGTACTACGACGCAGCCGCGCACGGCGTCAATTTCGACGGCATGCTCGCCGCGCTGAACAGTGCTGCCGCCGGCAGCATCTTCGTGCTGCACGCCTGCTGCCACAACCCGACCGGCTACGACATCACGGCAGCGCAATGGCCGCGGGTGATCGAGGCGATCAAGAGCCGCCAGTTGGTGGCCTTTCTCGACATGGCCTATCAAGGTTTTGGTGAAGGCATTGCCGAAGACGGCGCCGTGATCCAGCAGTTCTTGAACGCCGGGATCGACTTCTTCGTCTCGACCTCGTTCTCGAAGAGCTTTTCGCTCTACGGCGAACGGGTCGGCGCACTCAGCGTGGTGTGCGCCAGCAAGGACGACGCTGCCCGCGTGCTGAGCCAGTTGAAGATCGTCATTCGCACCAACTATTCGAACCCACCCACGCATGGCGCGCAGGTGGTGGCCACCGTGCTCACCACGCCGACGCTGCGCAAGCTGTGGGAAGAAGAGCTGGCCAGCATGCGCGTGCGCATCAAGGAGATGCGCGTTGCGCTGCAAGACAAGCTCAAAGCCGCCGGCGTCAAGCAGGACGTCAGTTTCATCACACGCCAAAAAGGCATGTTCAGCTATTCGGGTCTCAACCAGGCTCAAATGCAGCGCCTGCGCAATGAGTTCGGTATCTATGGCGTGGATTCGGGTCGCATTTGTGTCGCCGCACTGAACCACAAGAACCTCGACGCCGTGGTCAGCGCGATCGCCAAAGTGAGTTGATTGGCCCGTCGGTCAGCCAGGCGACGTCACTTTCATGACATCGCAGAGTCTGATACGGTGTTCTGTTTATCGCCTCTTTTCGGGTTTGTCTTAGGCCACAAAGGCTGCATGATCGGGCGAGCGGGCCTAGAATGCTGCGGTGCACAATGGCAAGCTGCCAGACCACGAGGAGAACACCATGCTGTATCAACTGTATGAAGCCCAGCGCGCGCTGTTGAGTCCGTTTGCCGAATTCGCAAGCGCTTCGTCCAGGCTCTACAGCAATCCGCTCTCGCCATTTGCCCACGTGCCGATGGCACAACGCCTGTCTGCAGGCATGGGCTTGATGCACAGGCTGTCTAAGGACTATGAGAAGCCCGAGTTCAACATCACCGCTGTCAAAGTCGGCGGCATCGATGTGGCGGTGCAAGAGCAAGTGGCTGTCACCAAGCCGTTCTGCCGTCTGCTGCGTTTCAAACGCTTCACCGACAACCAGCAACTTCTGTCGACCCTGAAAAAACAGCCGACCGTGCTGGTCGTTGCGCCGCTGTCGGGCCACCACGCCACCCTTTTGCGCGAAACCGTTCGTGCCTTGCTGATCGACCACAAGGTCTTTATCACCGACTGGACCGACGCGCGCATGGTGCCCACCGAAGACGGGCCCTTCCATCTGGACGACTATGTGGCCTACGTGCAGGAATTCATCCGCCACGTCGGGCCTGGCGTGAACGTGATATCGGTGTGTCAGCCGACCGTGCCGGTGCTTGCCGCCATCTCGCTGATGGCCAGCCACGGCGAAACCACACCGCGCACCATGACGATGATGGGTGGCCCGATCGACGCGCGCAAATCACCCACCGCAGTCAACAACCTCGCGATGAACAAGAGCCACGAATGGTTCGAGAACAACGTGATCTACCGCGTTCCGACCAACTACCCGGGCGCCGGTCGCGCCGTGTACCCGGGCTTTCTGCAGCACACCGGCTTCGTCGCGATGAACCCGGATCGCCACGCCACCTCGCACTACGACTACTTCCTCGACCTCGTCCGCGGCGACGAGGATTCCGCCGACGCGCACCGCAAGTTCTACGACGAATACAACGCCGTGCTCGACCT
>DASQOS010000022.1:0-3846 GCA_035644375.1 Rhizobacter sp. | reverse complement strand
GGCTTTCGGGCTCCACCGCGACCATCCTGCTCGCGTTCTCGCTGCTCGCGGTCTTCCTGTGCCTGTCAGCGCTCTACGAGAGCTGGTCGATCCCGTTCGCGGTGCTGCTCGCGGTGCCGCTGGGCGTGCTCGGCGCGGTGCTGGGCGCGACCTTGCGCGGCATGCCGAACGACGTGTTCTTCAAGGTGGGCCTGATCGCGGTGATCGGCCTGTCGGCGAAGAACGCGATCCTGATCATCGAGTTCGCCAAAGACCTGCACGCACAGGGCAAGGACCTGATCGAGGCCACGCTGGAAGCCTGCCACTTGCGTTTCCGGCCGATCCTGATGACCTCGATCGCCTTCATCCTCGGCGTGCTGCCGCTGGTGGTCTCGTCGGGCGCCGGCTCGGCCAGCCAGCGCGCGATCGGCACCGGCGTGATGGGCGGCATGTTCACCGCGACGCTGCTGGCGGTGTTCTTCGTGCCGGTGTTCTTCGTGGTGGTGCGCCGCATCTTCAAGGGCAGCGAACGCCAGCGCAAGATGTACTCGCATGAACTGGACGCCGCGCCTGCCGCGCCCACGGAGGGCTCCCATGAGTGAAACTGCACTGACTTCTGCGCTGTCGCGCTTTGCGCTCGCCTGCGCGGTGCCACTCGGGGCCGGCCTGCTCGGCGCCTGCATGTCGATGGCGCCGCACTACGAGCGGCCCGCAGCGCCGGTGCCCGCGGCATTTGCCGATCCGGCCTCGGCGCCGGCGGCCAGCACGCCGGCCGCCAACGACATCGAATGGCAAAGCCATTTCAACGACGAACGCCTGAAACGCCTGATCGCGATCGCGCTGAACAACAACCGCGACCTGCGCGTGGCCGTGCTCAACATCGAGCAGGCGCGCGCGCAATACCAGATCCGCCGCGCCGACCTGCTGCCGAGCGTGAACGCGGCCGTCAACGGCCAACGCCAGACGCAGCCGACCAGCCTGCTCAGCGTCTACACGGCGGGCCTGGCGGTCACCGCGTACGAAGTCGACCTGTTCGGCCGCGTGCGCAGCCTGAGCAATGCGGCGCTGGCGCAGTACTTCGGCACCGAAGAAGCGCGCAAGAGCGCGCAGATCAGCCTGGTGGCTGCGGTGGCGACGGCCTACTACAGCGTGCTGGCCGACGACGCGCTGCTCGAGGTGACGCGGCAGACGCTGGGCACGCGCGAAGAAGCCCACCAGCTGACCCAGCTGAAGTTCGACAACGGCGCCAGTTCGGAGCTGGACTACCGCCAGAGCGAATCGCTGCTCGAAGGCGCGCGCGTGACGCTGCAGCAGACCATCCGCCAGCGCGCGCTGGACCAGAACGCGCTGGCGCTGCTGCTCGGCCAAAGCCTGCCCGGCGAGATGGCGCCCGCGCCGCCCGACCAGGTGTTGCTGCCGCCGACGCTGCTGCCTGAATTGCCCGCGGGGCTGCCATCGGAGGTGCTGGTGCGCCGGCCCGACGTGCGCCAGGCCGAACAGCAGCTGATCGCGGCCAACGCCAACATCGGCGCGGCGCGTGCCGCGTTCTTCCCGCGCATCTTGCTGACCGGCAGCGCCGGCATCGCGAGCACCGAACTGTCGGGCCTGTTCAACAACAACTCCGGCGCGTGGAGCTTTCTGCCGTCGCTGACGCTGCCGATCTTCGACGCCGGGCGCAACCGCGCCAACCTCGAGGTCGCCAAGGTGAACCGCGACATCGCCGTCGCCCAGTACGAGAAAACCATCCAGACGGCGTTCCGCGAGGTCTCCGACGCCTTGGCCGGCCAAGCCACGCTGGGCGAGCAGGTGCGCGCGCAGCTGGCGCAGACGCGAGCCGAAGCAGCCCGCTTCAAGCTGGCCGATCTGCGCTACCGCAACGGCGCGTCGAGCTACCTCGACGTGCTGGATGCGCAGCGCTCGCTGTTCCTGGCGCAGCAGGCGTCGGTCCAAGTGCAGGCGGCCCAGGTGCAGAACCAGGTCACGCTGTACAAGGTGCTGGGCGGCGGCTGGAAAAACCCGGCCGCCACGCCCTGAGCCAGAATTCGCGCTTGGCCACGCCCCCGACCCTCACCACCGCCGACGGCCTGAGGCTGCACCTGCAGCGCTGGCCGGGCCCCGCCGCGGCGCGCGGCACGGTGCTGATCGTGCACGGGCTGGGCGAACACAGCGGGCGCTATGCGCACGTGGCGGCACAGCTCAACGGCTGGGGCTGGAACGTGCTCGGCTACGACCAGCGCGGCCACGGCCGCAGCCAGGGCGCACGCGCCCGCCTGCGCCGCGACGACGACCTGCTGACCGACCTGGCGCTGGTGATCGCCACCGCGCGCGCCGAGCACGACGGCCCGCTGGTGCTGCTGGGCCACAGCATGGGCGGCCTGGTCGCAGCGCGCTTCGCCGCCGAAGGCACGCTGGCCCAGCCGCGGCCTTGGTACCGCGACGTCGATGCGCTGGTGCTGTCGTCGCCGGCGCTGGCGGCCGACATCACGCCGGGCCAGAAACGTCTGCTGGCCGTGATGTCGCGGCTGGCGCCCGACGTGGCCGTGCACAACGGCCTGAAGCCCGAATGGGTCTCGCGCGACCCCGCCGTGGTGACGACCTATGAAACCGACCCGCTGGGGCACGACCGCATCAGCCCGCGGCTGGCCAAGTTCATCCTCGACCAAGGCGCCTGGGTGCGCGAACGCGCGTCCGCCTGGACGCTGCCGACGCTGCTGCTGTTTGCCGGCAGCGACCGCTGCGTTTCGCCGGCGGGCAGCGAGGCGTTTGCGGCCGCCGCACCCAAGCTGTGGTTGACCGCGCAGCGCTTCGAGCCGCTGGGCCACGAGATCTTCAACGACCCGGAGCAGGCCGAGGTGTTCGCGGTGCTGCGCGCCTGGCTCAGCACCCAGCTGCCGGCGCGGCGCTGAATTTTCTGCCGGCGGCGCGGGCCGCGCTGCGCGTTCTTCGCGCAAACTCCGGGGTGATGCTTCCCGACCCCTTGCGCCAACGCCTGCACCGCTACCGCGACACGGCGCTGCGCGACGACCTTGTCGCCGCCTTCATCGTCGCGGTGCTGCTGATCCCGCAGTGCATCGCCTACGCCCTGCTCTCGGGCCTGCCGCCGGAGGTGGGCGTGTACGCCAGCCTGCTGCCGATGCTGGCGTATGCAGCCTTGGCATCGAGCAGCGTCAGCTCGGTGGGCCCGGCCGCCGTGCCGGCCTTGATGACCGGCCAGGCCATCGCCGGCGTGGCCGCGCTCGGCGTGGCACCGGTCGATGCGGCGCTGGTGCTGGCATGCGAGGTCGGTGTGCTGCTGGCGCTGGCCGCCCTGTTCAAGCTGGACGCGCTGGCCTCGCTGTTGAGCACGCCGGTGCTGCACGGCTTTTCGACCGGCGCGTCGCTGTCGATCGCGCTGTCGCAGATGCCGGTGTTGCTGGGCAACCGGGCGCGCGGCTTCAACGCCCCCGATGTGCTCGGGTCGTGGTGGGCGACCGGACAGTGGGGGCATGGCGCGACCGCGGCTTTCGGCATCGGCGCCTTGCTGGCGCTGATGCTGGCGCGCCGACATGCGCAGCGTTGGGCGGCACGCTGGCTTGCACCGGCGCCTGCCGCGATGGCGGCGCGCTGTGCGCCGCTGCTGGTGATCGCCGTGACCATCGCATCGGCCTGGTGGTTCAACGCCGGCGCGCATGGCGTGGCCCAGGTGGGTCGCCTGCCGGCGCTGGCGCTGGCCTTGGCAGCGCCGCCGTGGGACGCCGCGCTGTGGCTGCGCCTGCTGCCCCGCGCGGCGCTGATCGCGCTGGTGGCCTTCGTCAGCAGCCTGGCGGTGGCCGAAAGCCTGGGGCTGCAGCGCGGCGAGCAGGTCGACGGCCACCGCGAATTGATCGG
>DASQOS010000021.1:0-7192 GCA_035644375.1 Rhizobacter sp. | reverse complement strand
GCTTCTCTTCGACCGCGGCGCCCTGGTACAGGCCGAGCGTCAGCGACCAGGGACGTTCTTCGCGGTAGTGCTGCAGCTGTTCAACCCGGTCCTGCACGATCTCCAGTGCTTCGAGGCGCGACTGCAAATCGATGCGGCCTTCTTGCAGCTTGATGGCCTTGGCCAGGTCGGCCTGCACGTTGGCCACCAGCTGGCGGTTGCCGACGTAGGACCAGGTCCAGCCGGCCAGTGCCGCACCCAGCAGCAAGGCACCGCCGAAGAAGGCGGCGTAGCGCCAGCGCAGCTTGTTGCGGCTGGTGTACTGCTGCACCAGGTTGCGGTCGGCAAAGATCACCTTGGAGAACAGATCGCGCAGAAAGAAACCGTTTTGTGCGACCACCGCGGCGGTCGGCGCTGTGCCGCTCACGGGCGACAGCGCAAAGCGCTCGGCCACACGCTGGCTGGCCCGGCCGGTGGACTGGCCTTCTTGCACGGCGCTGGTGAAGTAGAAGCCGCGGAAGATGGGCCGGAACTGGTACGGGTTGTCTTCGAACAACGTGGTGATGAAGGTGCGCAACGGCGCCTTCAGTGCCGCGAATTCCAGCGGAAATGTCAGCACGCCAGGCGGCAGCTTTTCGCCGCGGTGTCCCGACATGCGCGCGACGGAAGCCTCTTTCAGTCCGTCGTTGAGTTCATCGAAATGCTTGTCGAAGCTGGCCACGACGTCGGTCTTGGCCGCGATGTCGTAGGGCAGGGTGGCGCCCCACACGCGTTCGCGTTCGCTGCGGTCGCGGTCCTCGAAGAACTCGGCAAAGCCGGAGATCAGGTCGGCCTTGGTGAACATGACGTACACGGGCGCGAACACCTCGAGCTTTTCGGTCAGCTCTTGGACACGCTGGCGCAACTGCTTGGCGAGTGCGATGCCGAATTCAGGCCGGTTGTTCGACAGCTCCACCAGGCTCGTCGCGATGATCACGCCGTTGAGTGGCGCCTTGGGGCGGTTGCGTTTGAGCAGCGACAAGAACCCGAGCCATTCTTCGCGGTCTTCTTCGTGGATGGAGTAGCGCCCCGCGGTGTCGAGCAGGATGCCTTCGGTGGTGAAGAACCAGTCGCAGTTGCGTGTGCCGCCGATGCCTTGAATGACGTTGGCGGTCTTGTCGGAGAACGGGAAATTCAATCCCGAGCGGACCACCGCCGAACTCTTGCCGGCCGCGGGGTTGCCGATGACGGCGTACCACGGCAGTTCGTACAGTGCGGCCGAACCCGAGGTCTGGCCGAGCTTGGAGCTCTTGATGGTGCTGACGGCCGCGTGCATGCGCTGGCGCACGGCCACCATCTCGGCGCGGCTGTGCTTGTCGGGCGCGGTCTTGATGGCGCGCTGGGCTTCTGCATCGATGGCGTCTTCGAGCTTCTGGCCGGCCTTGTGGGCGCGGTAGCGGCGCACGGCCCACACGATGCCCCACACCGCGAGCAGCGTCACCAACACGATCACGGCCCACATCACGCCGATCTTCAAGGCGTCGGCGCCGACGAACAGAAACGCCGCCAGTGCCAGCAGGCCGATCACCGCCAGGGTGCGGGTGTCAAGAAGGATCTGCCAGAGTCGTTGCATGAAAAGGTCCGTTCAGATTCAGGCTGCATGCGCGGGCACAGGCGGTGTCAGCACCACGGCAAAGCGGTCGAAAGGCGAAAAGTTGCCGAGTACCAGGGACGGCTTTGCGCTGCCCTTGACCTGCGTGGCACACAACGCGATGCAGGCCAGCAGCCGGCTCACGCCGAGATCGCCGCAGCCGGCGCCCAGACGCAGCACGTCGCTCGCGGAATCTAGGTGAGGAAGCAACGCTTGCAGCACCTCGAACAGCTCGCCGCTGCGCGAGCCGCGGTGATCGGCATCGCTGGTCAGGTGGTTGATCTGGGGCGCTTCGACGCCGCTGCCTTTCAACGCGTCGCCAGCCGCCTGCAGCAGGACAGCCGAGCCGATGCGTCCCGCCGCGTCGGCGGCCTTGTCGCGCCGCATCAGGCTGGCCCGGTGCATTTGCGCCAGCGCGGGTTCGGCCTGCGCCAGCTCAGGCCAGGTCGGCGACGCGAGCAGCAACGCGGCTGCGCCTTCGCCGGGCACGCGGCCGCGCTGGTTGGTGCCGGAGAAGAGTTCTTGCGCCGCGGCCATGTGGTGCACGGCCGCTTCGCTGAGCAGACTGTCTGCTGCCAGCGCAAACAGCAGTCCGGTGGCGCCATCGCGCTGCCACTGCATGAGTTGCTGATCGGCGAGCAGCCAGAAGGCTTCGGCCGTGTCGACCGCATGCACATGCAACTGCACGACGGGTTGGACCGATTTGGCCATGGCACGTGATTGACCTGCGGCTTGCAGGCCAGCCGAGATCATGGGTTCGAACAGCTGATCGAGCCAGGCCTGGGCGAGCTGCTGCGCCGACGCTGACCAACGGGACGGGATGGCCACGCGGATCGAGACAGTCGGTGCCAGTGCAGACGACTCCACGGGTGATGCAGGCGCGGCCGGCTTGAGCCGGGGTGAACTCAGCGGCGCGCTCAAGACACTCCACTGCGCCTCCAGTGACTCCCGCATGCCGATGACGCTGCCTTCCATCAGCGCCAGCGTTCGCAGGACCTCGGCCGGGCACTCGAAGCCGTTCCAGACGTCGGGCTGTCGGGTTTTCAGGCGCGACAGCAGTTCGTTGACAGCTTCGCTCACGCTGTCGCACGCCAGACCAGGCATCGCGGCGGTGAACACGGCGATGCCGTCGTTGTCCTTCAACTGCGTGTCCAGTTCGGGCCTGCAGTCGCCGGTTTCAATGCCGCTTTGGGCGCCAGACCAGTCGGCTCCGGCACGCACGAACACGTTGCTGGCCAAGACCTTGAACGGCAGCGCATGCGTGTTGCCCGCTGGCACCGCGTCAGCGGCGGGCGCTGCGCCGGCTGCCGAAGCCGGAACAATCGGCGCCGCCGCATAGGCGCGCAAGCGCTTGATGAGCCACACGGTCAACACCAGCGCGGCGGTAAGCACCAGCGGCATCAGCGCCAGATGAATGATCACGTCGCTTGCGCCGGGATTCACCATCGCCGATTGCCAACGCCACAGGGTGGTGATCCACACGAGCACGGTGATCACCAGCAGCAGTGCAAGGATCTTCCAGACTTTGACCATGGGTCGCAAACGTCGGCGCAGTGCGCGCCGTCAAACAGGGAAAAAGGGATGAAACAAGGGCGCAGCGTGCATCGGGTCGCCTGCGCTGAAGACGTCGAGGCGGCTCAGCAGGCGTCGGTGCTGACGGCTTGGGAAGAGATCAGCGTGGCGCCGCATTCGGTCTTGTCGCCATGGCGCGCGGCCGCCTTGCCGTCGATGACCATGGTCGGGTCGCCGCTGGCGATGGCGGTCGTGCCATGCCCTCGTTTGGGACAACTCACCTTGTCGCCGACGCGTGCCAGGCCCTTGCCATGTGAGTCTGTGACGCCAGACGCTTCGATGACTTCGCCGCCGTGATCGGTCTTGTCGCCCAACACAATGAAAGGACGTCCCATGTCATTTGCTCCCTGCCAAAAACCAGTGAAAACTGCCGCGCCCGAGTCTAACGGTTTGGTGCGATTTCAGGACCCTTCTTTGGGGTGGGTCGCGACAGATTTGCGCAACTCGACATGGCCCAAATCCGCGTTCTGCCAGCGCCCGCCCCAACTCAGTCCGACACGTTGCGCAACCTCTCCATACAACTCGTAACCCTTCAGCGCCCACGCGTCGCGCTCACTGATCACGAGTTTGCCGGCGCGCATGAAGGCACTGTCAGCGGCCATGCCGAACTGATGGTAGCTTTGCCAGGCACTGGCATTCGTCACCTGCGTGCCGATGGCGGCGAGCATCGTTTGACGCTGCGGGCTGCGATAGCCTTCGATCAGCACCATCTCGTAGCCGTGGTCCTCGCGCATCAGCCGGTAGACGAGCAACAGCCTCTGGCGAAAGTCGCCGTCGAGCGCCTCCCAACGCCGGTCCGCAGTGCTGAGTTGCGGACGAATGCTTTCTACCTCGGCGGTGCTGAAGACCTCTGGCGGCAGCGCAGGCGGCGGCACGAGTTGTTCGCCTTGCAGCAATGCTGTGACGACGCCGCGATCAGCCGCTGCTGTCGTCGTGTCGTCAAAGGCGTCGAGCGTGTGCCAGCCGCGCACTGAAAAGACCACACATGGCGGCAGCAACAGCAGCGCTAACGCCACGGACGCGCCACGCCAATGCGCCTGCAGCCACTGCGACCCACCGCGCGCGGCGCCGCCTGCCTGCGCAAGTTGCTCGCGTGCATTGCGCTGCACGGCATGGCGCGCCGATCGCTGCGTGCCCTGGAGCCGTTGCAGGGCGTGAGCAACGCGCTCCAGCATCCAGGCACGGAAGCCGGGAAGCAGCAGCACAGCGGCGACCGAACAGGCCAACGCGAAGTACGCCATCACCGCAAACAGCATCATCTTGTAAGCAAGCTTTGCGAAGCCCCCCATTGGGGCGTAGTCGAACGCCCATGGTTCTTTAGAATCGACACACCGCGTTGCCGCGGAGCTTCATCTGACCCCATGCCATTGAACCGTTGTGTCATTGAGTCGTTGCCCGTGTCCCGCACATGAATCAGACATCCAACTCCGCTTCGTCCCGTGGTGATCGTCCGCAGCTCTTCGGTGCGGCCCGTGCTGCCGACCAGCACATCGATTTCGGGCCGAGCATCTTATCGACCATCGATGGCGGAGAGTCGCGATCCTCCGCACCGCGCAGCCGCTTTGCGCGAAAGAGCGTGTTGTGGCTCGGCGGTGTTGCACTGTTGCTCGCAGTTGTCTATGCGCTGGCTTCAACCGATGGCGTGGCTGCGTCGGCTCAATCGATCTACGCGTTGTTCCAGAAGCCCGCCGCTGCGGCGGAGCCGAAACCGGCGGTGCGAACTGTATCGGTTTCTGCGCCAATCCATCCGCTGGCTGTGGCCGACATCGCCTCGGCATCGGGTGTCCACGAAGGCGCTGCAGCGATTGAGACCGTGGTCCAGCCAGCCATGGCTTCCCCGAGTGTCTCCAACTCCCCCGTCGCCACGCCGGCTGTTGCCAATGTCGCCGGCGTCGCGAAGGCTGCTGGCGTTGCCGGTGCACCCATTGAGACGGCCGGTGCCGCATCGGCAGTGCCCGCGCTGTTGGCGGTTGTGCCCAGTGTCCCGCGCCATCCGCCTGTCCAGAATGAAGTGCGCGAGGCGAAGGCGCGTGCCGAGCCCCGGGCCGCCACATCCAAGCAAACAACCGTCCCGAGCCCGGACAATGACGCCGAACTGCTGGCCGCCATGCTTCCGCATTTGCACGGACAACGACGCGCTGCCGCCGCACCCACCAGCCCCGCCTTTGAAAAGCGTTGTGGGCAATTGAATGGCGACGCCGCCAATGCCTGCCGGGTCAAGTTTTGCACGGGCCGCGAAGGTACCGATGCGGCGTGCCCGGCGCCCCCTTTGCGATGACGCCGGGAACGCAAGACAGCTGCGCAGGGGTTTTCGTTTTCACGGCAAGGTGATGGTGACGTGCGCCGCTTGGGGCGCGAGTTTCACCACTTCCTGGTAAGCCGCCAGGGCGCGCTCGGTGCTGCGGCCCAGTTGCCAGCGCAAACCCGAAAACGCCAGCACGCCGAGCAAGGCGAACACCGAAGCGATGACCCACAAGGGGACATCGTTCTTCAGGCGATGGGTCACCTGGTCGGGTGGTGCCCAGTGCGGTGCGAAGGCAGCTCGCGAACCTTTCAGGTGAGCGATCTCGTCGCCCAGGCGTGCCGTGAGGTAGTTGAGTTTCTCGCTGCCTTCGATGATGTACTTGCCCTGGAAGCCCATCAACAGGCACATGTGAAAGACTTCGAGAATCTGAATGCGCGCAGCGCCTTCGCGCCGCAGCGCTTCGAGTCTGACGAAGAACTGCTCGCCCGCCAGCTGTTCACCGAAGAACTGGAGCTGCAACGGTTGCCGCTGCCAGCTCTCGCGCACGTTGAACTGCGACAGCAGGATGAATTCGTCCACCGTCGCGCAGAACGCGTACTTGCACAGATGGACGTCTTCGGCCGAGCTGCCCAGTCTGCTGGCGCCACGCTCCACGCCGGTCAGGAATTCCTTGATGTGGGCGCGAAAAGCTTCCGCCTCACTCGGGCCTTGCTTGGCGCGCAGCAAAAACAGCAGGTAGAAGCCGTCGTACATCAGGTCCAGCAGCGTGCGTGCTTCACGCGACGAACTGCCGGTGGTGGACGGCTGAGGTGCCGATGTGCCGCCGTTGAACAGCGATGGAGCTTGGGTGCCTTGAGCGTTCATGCGTTGATGGCGATCAGTTCAAGTTTGAGGTCGGGCAAGCCGCTGGGAACATACAGCGACACGGCTTGCGCCTGCATCATGCGTTCGTACAGAGAGCCTCGCGGTTCCACCGCGAAATAGTAGCTGCCGGGGCGCACCGGGATGGCCGCCGGGACCTGCGGCGCGTGGGTCAGTTGCACCCCCGCCATGGCCGAAAGAACCAGCTTTTCGACGTCTTCGGGTGCGCCGAGCTTGAAGCGCATCGGAACGGCCTCCACCAGTTCGGCCGGCGTCATCGATGCGCTCACGCCGAGGTACAGGTTGGTCGAAGCGGAGATCTGCTGCGCATCCAGACGGCCTTGATGGAACGACGGCCGCACTTCAGACAATGCGATGGCGAAGTAGCGGGTGGAGATCACAGTCTCCAGCAGCTCGCGGATGATGTGATCGAGTCTGAAGAACGAAGGCCCTGGGTTGGCGTGGTCGTATGCGGGCAGGTCGGTCAGCGTGAAACCCTTGCTGAACGTCATCAGCGCGCCGGCGAGTTCAAGCAGGCGCTGGAACAGGCGCTCGGGATGCAGCCCCGGGTGGCGCATCAGGTGAGAGAGCGAGGCATAAGCACCGCTGGCCGTGTGCAGCAGCCAGAACGAGGCCACGTCGCCGGAGCGGAACTCGATGATGTTCTTGGACGGCTCGCGGTGAAAGCCGTACAGCGCATCGACCTTGGCCTGCAACACATCGAGCAGGCGCCTCAGGTGCAGGAACATCACGGGCGATGCCTGGATCGTCAGCGACGGCGGCACATAGCGCGGGTCGAGTTCGAAGCCGCCCGCAGCGTTGCGGCGCACGCGCAAGACCGGCATCGTCACGAGGTGGCTGCGGGGTTCGTGCTCGGCCATCAGTTTGATCGACTTGCCCAGCAC
>DASQOS010000020.1:0-3548 GCA_035644375.1 Rhizobacter sp. | reverse complement strand
CGCCGCGTGCCTTGCCGCGGCTGTGCACGAGCGCATCGACCAGCGCACGGTTGTCGGCGCCGTGACAGGTGGCCTGCACGACCACGTTGCGTGCAAAGCCGAGGTGGTCGCGAAGCGCGAACAGCTGTTCGCGCGAGGCGTCGCACGGCGTGTACTTGCGCTCCGGCGCGTAGGGAAACTGCGCCCCGGGGCCGAACACATGGCAATGGGCATCCACCGCCCCGACCGGCACCCGCAAGCGGGGTGCCGACGGCTGCGGGTGGAAGGGCAACCAGCCCGGTGTCATCTCGAATTGCACGACGTTCCTTCGTTCATCACTTGGCGGCATCGGTCCCGGGCCGCGGCGCCATGTTGACAGCTGCCAGGACGCGGTCGGCTTCCTCGCGCCAGCCGTGGCGTTCGGCGTCTCTCGGGCCGAAGAGCCCGGTGTCGGCCAGGTCGGCGACCCAGGCCTGGCGCTCGACCGTGGCGCACGACAACCAGGGCGTCAGGCCGATGTCGCGCACGGTTTCGGCGACCTCGCGCATTTCTTCGGCACGGCGCCGGCCATGCTGTATCACGCGCTGAAAGAAATAGCTGGCTTGCCGTTCCCAGTCGACACCCGGGAAGGTCTCGGCCAGCGAAGCGAGCAGCTCGCTTTCGACGCCATACGCACGGGCCGTGGTGAAGCTCTCGATGACCAGGGCCTCCAGGCCCTTGATCATCACGCTGCGGCACATCTTGGTCGCCGACGCCACGCCGAGCTTCTCGGAGCCGAGCCTGGCGTCGAAGCCCAGCCTGCGCAGCTGCGGTTCGAGCGCCGCCGCGCTGGGGCCGCCGAGCAGCAGCGGCACGCGGATGCGGTACGGCGCGATCGACGTCATGACGGCGCCCTCGACATAGCGTCCACCCGCCTGGTCGATCAGGCGGGCGGCTTCTATCTTGGCAGCGGGCGACGCCGAGTTGAAATCCAGCAGGTAGGCGCCGGGCTGGATGCCGGCCGCACACGCCCGTGCCACCGCCACCGCCTGGCTCGCCGTCACGGCACTGACGATCAGGTCGCTTTGCCGTGCCAGCGCAGCGTGCGACTCCACCAGGTGAACACCGGTGCGCTCGGCATGCGCACGCAGAGCGGCAGCGGCTTTCGGATCGGCCGTGGGGTCGAGCTTGATGTCATAGGCCGCGACCTGCACGCCCTGAAGGCGCAGGTCTTCGGCCAGGATGCGGCCGACCTCGCCGTAGCCGACCAGGCCGATGTGTGATGGCGCAGCGGGGTTCACGGCCGTGTTCTCAGTCGAGGTACCGCAGGCCGAGCTTGTGCAGCGGCTCGCGCATCTGGTACATGTCCAGGCCCAGCACGCCCGAGGCAAGCTTGCGGCGCTTTTCGTTTTCGTTGGCTTCGCGGGCTTCGGCAGCATCGGCCGCCTGCTGCGCCACCGCGGCAGGCACCACGACCACACCATCGTCGTCGGCCACGATGACGTCGCCGGGGTTGACCAGCGCGCCGGCGCAGACCACCGAAATGTTCACCGAACCGAGCGTCGCCTTGACCGTGCCCTTGGAGCTGATCGCGCGCGCGAACACCGGAAAGTTCATCCCGGTCAATTCCTTCACGTCGCGGCAGCCGCCGTCGATGATGAGTCCGGCCGCGCCGCGGGCCTTGAAGCTGGTGGCGAGCAGGTCGCCGAAGAAGCCGTCCTCGTTGTCGGTGGTGCATGCCGCCACCACCACGTCGCCGGGCTGGATTTGTTCGGCGGCCACGTGCAGCATCCAGTTGTCGCCGGGTTGCAGCAGCACCGTGACGGCGGGACCGCAGGTGTGTGCGCCGACGTAGATCGGCCGCACGTAGGTCTTCATCAGTCCGACGCGGCCCATGGCCTCGTGCACGGTGGCCGCACCGAAGCGCGACAGTTTCTCGACGGCGCCGCGGTCGGCGCGAACGATGTTGCGCTTGACGATGCCGAGCTGGTTCATCGGGGTGGTGCTCATGGGTTACTTTCCTTTGGCCTTGAGGGCCGCGTCCAGGCGCGGGTACACGCGCCGCGCATTGGCTTCGTACACCTTGTGCTTGTCATCGGCGCTGAGGAGGGTCGACGCCTCGATGTAGCACTTGGTGTCGTCGAAGTAGCGGCCGGTTTCGGGATCGATGCCGCGTACCGCGCCGATCATTTCGCTGCCGAACAAGATGTTGTCGACCGGGATCACCGCGGTCAGCAGGTCGATGCCGGGCTGGTGGTACACGCAGGTGTCGAAGAAGATGTTTTTCAGCAGGTGCTCGGACAGCAGCGGTTTGTCGAGCGCCTGCGCCAGGCCGCGAAAACGACCCCAGTGGTAGGGCACGGCGCCGCCGCCATGCGGGATCACGAACCTGAGCGTCGGAAAATCCCTGAACAGATCGGACGTCAGGCACTGCATGAAGGCCGTGGTGTCGGCGTTCAGGTAGTGCGCACCCGTGGTGTGAAAGCACGCGTTGCAGCTCGAACTCACGTGAATCATGGCCGGGATGTCGTGCTCGACCATCTTTTCGTAAATCGGATACCAGTGCCGGTGGCTGAGCGGCGGCGAGGTCCAGTGGCCACCCGACGGATCGGGGTTCAGGTTGATGCCGACGAAGCCGTAGTCCTTGACGCACCTTTCCAGCTCGGGGATGCAGGTTTTGGGGTCGATGCCCGGCGATTGCGGCAGCATCGCCGCGCCGATGAAATGGTCGGGGAAAAGCTGCGCCACACGGTGGCACAACTCGTTGCAGATGGCGGCCCAGGTCGCGCTGGTGTTGAAGTCGCCGATGTGGTGCGCCATGTAGCTGGCGCGCGGCGAGAAGATCGTCAGGTCGCTGCCGCGTTCCTGCATCTTCTTCAGCTGGTTGGCTTTGATGCTGTCGCGCAACTCGTCGTCGCTGATCTTCAGTTCGCTCGGCTTCGGCGTTTCGGCGCTGCCCTGCACGCTCGCAATCTGCCGGTTGCGCCAGGCTTCCAACGCCGGCGGTGCGGTGGTGTAGTGGCCGTGGCAATCGATGATCAGGCTCATGGTTTTCTGTCTTTCGATGGGACGAGCGCGGCCGGAACCATCACCTCACCACGCATGATCAATCGGGCGGTGCGCAACAGTGCGGCGCGCAAGACGTTCTGCGGATGGGCCGGATCGATTTCCAGCTCGACGCTGAACTCGCCGGTCGGGTGTTCGACCGAAATGGTCTTGGCGTTGCCGCGCGGCACGACGGCAAGACCTTGCGTGACCGAGCCTTCGAGCACGCAGGCTGTGCCGACGGTCACGGCGGCCAGCACACCGATGGCGTCGTGGCACACATGGGGAATGAAGCTGCGCGTGCTGAGGCTGCCGCCATGCTGCGGCGGCGCGATCAGTGTCATCTTCGGGTAGTTCTTGTCGCTCACGTCGCCCAGGCCCATCAGGTGGCCGGCCTTCAGGCGCAGTGTTTCGAGGCGTGCCTTGAGCGCGGTGTCCGCGTTCAACTCGGCCACCGTCTCATAGCCGGTGCGGCCCACATCGGTCGCTCTGAACATCACCAGCGGCATGCCGTTGTCGATGCAGGTCACATCGATGCCATCGAT
>DASQOS010000019.1:0-5783 GCA_035644375.1 Rhizobacter sp. | reverse complement strand
CTCCGAATGCGCGGGTTTGACCGCGGGAATTTCGGGTGTCAGCAGCGACGCGCCGGTCAGCGCCGAGACCTCGCGTGCAATGCCGTACACACTGAGGCAGTGGCCCAGGTTGGGCGTGAGCTTGAGCGTGAACAGCGTGTCGTCGAGCTTCAGGTGTTCGCGGACCGAGCTGCCGACGACGGCATCGTCGGACAGGACCAACAGGCCGCCCGCCTCGTCCGAGAGTTTCAGTTCGCGCGCCGAGCACAACATGCCCTGGCTTTCAACGCCGCGCAGTTGGCCGAGCTTGATTTCGAATGCCGGCTGTCCTTCCTGCGCCGGTGGCAGCTGCGCGCCGACCAGCGCGCAAGGCACCTTGATGCCAGAGCGCACGTTCGGCGCACCGCACACCACGTTCAGCACGAGCTTGTGGCCGACCTTGACCTGACAAACGTTCAGCCGATCTGCATTCGGATGGCGAACGACTTCCAGCACCTCACCCACCACGACCTTGGTGAAGGCGGGCGCGACGGGGCGGAGTTCTTCCACCTCCATGCCGGCCATCGTCAGCGTGTCGGCCAGTTGCTGGGTCGACAGCGGCGGATTGCAGAACTCGCGCAACCAGGATTCGGGAAATTGCATCTCGTGGGTTCCGCTCTTACTTGAACCGCGACAGAAAGCGCAGGTCGCCGTCGAAGAACAAACGCAAGTCGTTCACACCATAGCGCAGCATCGTCAGGCGGTCCGGGCCCATGCCGAAAGCGAAGCCGATGTAGCGCTCGGGGTCGAGGCCGAAGTTGCGCACGACATTCGGGTGCACCTGGCCGGATCCGGCGACTTCCAGCCAACGCCCTTTCAGCGGGCCGCTGGCAAAAGCGATGTCGACCTCGGCCGAAGGTTCGGTGAACGGAAAGAACGACGGCCGAAAGCGCAGCTGCAGGTCATCGGTCTCGAAGAAGTTGCGGAAGAAGTCGGTGAACACCGCCTTCAGGTCCTTGAAGCTGACGTTCTCGCCGATCCACAGGCCTTCGCACTGGTGGAACATCGGCGAATGCGTCGCGTCGCTGTCGACGCGGTAGGTGCGGCCCGGAGCGATGACGCGGATCTCCGGCATCGTTTCGGCAGCGGCGTACTGCTTCGCGTGGCTGCGGGCATAGCGCACCTGCATCGGCGAGGTGTGCGGACGCAGGTTGAGCCAGCGGCCTTCGGCGTCCTTCACATCGACGTAGAAGGTGTCCTGCATCGAACGCGCCGGATGGTTTTCCGGGTTGTTGAGCGCGGTGAAACTGAACCAGTCGTTCTCGATCTCTGGGCCATCGGCCACATCGAACCCCATCGACCCGAAGATGGCTTCGATGCGCTCCATCGTGCGCGACACCGGGTGCAATCCACCGACGCCGCGCTGGCGGCCAGGCAGTGTCACGTCAAGCGACTCGGCCTTCAACTGCAACGCGAGCTCCACATCGGCCAGCGCCTGACGGCGCGCGTTCAGCGCGGCTTCGACCTGTTGCTTGGCCCCATTGATCAGCGCGCCGCGCGACTTCTTCTCTTCCACTGCCAGTGCGCCCAATGCCTTCAGCTGCTCGGTCAACCGACCAGCCTTGCCGAGGTAGCGCGCCTTGGCATTTTCCAGGTCTGCGGGCGCAACAGCCTGGGCAAAATCTGCCTGCGCGTCCTGCACCAATTGATCGAGGTCGTTCATCAGTTCAAGGCAGAAAATGAAAAAGGCCGCACACGAGGTCGGCCTTGAAGGACTTGTCCCGGACGACGTTGCCGCCGACCGGGAGCTGCCGTGCCGCCAAAAGCTTGCGCTAGTAGCGGTTCACGACATCAAGCGAGCTGGGCCTTCACCTTTTCGACGATGCTGCCAAAAGCGGCAGGATCGTTGACGGCCATGTCGGCGAGAACCTTGCGGTCAATCTCGATCGACAGTTTCTTCAGGCCCGCCATGAACTTGCTGTAGGTCACGCCATGGCTGCGACTGCCGGCGTTGATACGCGCGATCCACAGATGACGGAACACACGCTTCTTGGTGCGGCGGTCGCGGTAGGCATATTGCCCAGCACGCATGACCGCTTGCTTGGCGATGCGGAATACGTTCTTGCGGCGGCCGCGGTAACCCTTGGCGAGTGCAAGAACCTTTTTGTGACGAGCGCGGGCTGTGACACCACGTTTGACGCGAGGCATGAGTTTCTCCTTTCAGAAGCGGTTAGAGGCCAGCGAAGGGCAGCATCTGCTTGACGTGCCCCATGTTGGTCTCATGCACGGCAACAGCACCACGCAACTGGCGCTTGTTCTTCGTGGACTTCTTGGTCAGGATGTGGCGCTTGAACGCCTGGCCCCGTTTGACGGTGCCCCCCGGACGCACGCGGAACCGCTTGGCCGCGCTCTTCTTGGTCTTCATTTTGGGCATGACTGCTCCTTTTTAGTTGCTCCTGCAGGCGCCCGCAAACTCTTGCGGTCTTGTTGGCCTGCAGAGGCTTCTTGCAACACCCCGGCGACCAAACCGAGGCATTGAACTCTCAAACTCTCTATCGCTTCTTCGGCCCCAGCACCATGATCATCTGGCGCCCTTCGAGCTTGGGCATGTTCTCTACGATCGCCACGTCAGCCAGTTCGTCGCGGATGCGCTCCAGGAGCCGCATGCCGATGTCCTGGTGGGTAATTTCACGACCGCGGTAGCGCAGCGTGACCTTGCCCTTGTCGCCGTCTTCCTCGATGAAGCGACGCAGGTTGCGCATCTTGATCTGGTAGTCGCCTTCATCCGTGCCGGGACGGAATTTGACTTCCTTGATTTCGATCACTTTCTGCTTCGACTTGGCCTCGGCCGCCCGCTTCTGCTCCTGGTACTTGAACTTGCCGTAATCCATCAGCCGGCAGACGGGAGGGTCTGCGGTGGCTGCAATCTCGACCAGATCCACATCCAGCTCACCCGCCATGCGCAAGGCCTCTTGCGTGTTGACGATGCCCAGCGGTTCGTTTTCTACACCGTTGAGCCGAACCTCCGGCGCCATGATCTCGCGGTTGAGGCGGTGCTTGCGCTCCACGTTGGGAGTACGGCGGTCAGCAAAAGTAGCGATAGTTCAAATCCTTCAACGGACTCCAAGGCAAGGGAGCCCAAAAACAATCAACGCGCGACCGTTGGTTCACCGTGTATCAAACACGCTGCGCGATGTCACTGGCGATCTTCTGGCTGAAGTCGGCGAGGGGCATCGCACCGAGGTCTTGGTTGCCCCGGGCGCGCACCGCAACGGTCCCATTTGCCTTTTCCTTGTCGCCAACGACAAGAAGAAATGGAACCTTCTGCATGGAATGCTCGCGGATTTTATAGTTAATTTTCTCGTTGCGCAAATCGATTTCAACTCTAAGCCCTTGTTTTTGAAGCGATTTCGTCACTTCGCGCGCATATTCGTCCTGCGCTTCGGTGATATTCATGACCACCACCTGGATCGGCGCCAGCCAAGCGGGCAGCGCCCCGGCGTGTTGTTCGATCAGGATTCCGATGAAACGCTCCATGCTGCCGACGATCGCCCGGTGCAACATGACGGGGACCTGGCGCTCGCCGGTCTCGGCCACGAACTCGGCACCCAGGCGCCCCGGCATCGAAAAATCCACCTGCATCGTCCCGCATTGCCATTGGCGGCCGATCGCATCCTTCAAGGTGTACTCGATCTTCGGGCCGTAGAACGCGCCCTCCCCGGGCGAGACTGTGAACTCGCAGCCTGAGGCGCGCAGGCTTTCGGTCAATGCCGCCTCGGCCTTGTCCCAGCTCTCGTCGGAGCCGATGCGGGCGTCCGGCCGCGTGGCGATCTTGTAGATGATGTCCGTGAAGCCGAAGTCCTTGTAGACCTTTTGCAGCAGCGCCGTGAAAGCCACGCACTCCGGCAGGATGTGCTGTTCGGTACAGAAGATGTGGCCGTCGTCCTGCGTGAAACCGCGAACGCGCATGATGCCGTGCAGGCCGCCGGTGGGTTCGTTGCGATGGCACTGGCCGAACTCGCCATAGCGCAAGGGCAGATCGCGGTAACTCTTGATGCCTTGTTTGAAGATGAGCACATGCCCGGGGCAGTTCATCGGCTTCAATGCGTAGTCGCGCTTCTCCGACTCGGTCGTGAACATGTTTTCGCGGTACTTGTCCCAGTGGCCGGTCTTCTCCCACAGGCTCTTGTCGAGCAGCTGCGGGCCCTTGACCTCCTGGTAGCCGTTGTCGCGATATACCGCCCGCATGTACTGCTCGACCTGCTGCCACACGGCCCAGCCCTTGGGGTGCCAGAACACAACGCCCGGTGCGTGCTCGTCGATGTGGAACAGGTCGAGTTCGCGGCCGAGCTTGCGGTGGTCGCGCTTCTCGGCCTCTTCGAGCATGTGCAGGTACTGCGCCAGCTCTTCCTTCGATGCCCATGCGGTGCCGTAAATGCGCTGCAGCATCTCGTTGCGGTGGTCGCCGCGCCAATACGCGCCGGCCACCTTCATCAGCTTGAAGTGCTTGAGCTTGCCGGTGCTCGGCACGTGCGGGCCGCGGCACAGGTCTTCGAAGGCGCCTTCGCGGTACAGCGAGACGTCTTCGTTGGCCGGGATGCCGGCGATGATCTCGGCCTTGTAGGCCTCGCCCATGCTTTTGAAATGCGCCACCGCTTCGTCGCGCGACAACACGCGCCGCGTCACCGGTTCGTCCTTCTTCGCCAGTTCGCTCATCTTGGCTTCGATGGCGAGCAGGTCTTCGGGCGTGAACGGGCGCTTGTACGAGAAGTCGTAGAAGAAGCCGTTCTCGATCACCGGGCCGATGGTCACTTGCGCGTCCGGAAACAGCTCCTTGACCGCATACGCCAGCAAGTGCGCTGTCGAGTGACGAATGACGTCCAGCCCCGCCGGGTCCTTCTCGGTGACGATCGCCAGCGCCAGGTCATGGTCGATCAGGTAGCTGGTATCGACCACCTTGGCGTCGGCGCCCTGCCCGACGCGGCCGGCAATCGCCGCTTTGGCCAGGCCGGCGCCGATCGAGGCCGCCACCTGGGCCACCGTCACGGGGCCATCGAACGCTCGCTTCGAACCATCGGGCAACTGAACTGAAATCATGGGCAACTCCGAAAACAAAAAAGCGCGGGGGTGAGCCGCGCTTTGAAGGTGAACGAGAAATGACGTGACAAGCCGCGGCGACTAAACCTCAAGCAACCAGCGGAGAGTTCGCGGTGTCATAACCGGGGTGCCTTTCTCGCTCTTGTTCAGAAATCGAAGCCGGATTGTAAATCAACGCTTGGTCTGCAGCTTGGCAAATGCCGTCGCCATGGCCGAAGCGCCTTGAGCTGGCGCAGGCGCACGCGCTGCATTGCCGCGGACGGCAGGTTTGTAGCGGTTGTCGCCGCGTTCGCCGCGCGGCGCCGGCGTGGCATCGAGCTTCATCGTCAGCGAAATGCGCTTGCGCGCCAGGTCGACCTCGAGCACCTTGATCTTGACGATGTCGCCGGTCTTGACCACCTCGCGCGCGTCGTTGACGAACTTGTTGCTGAGTTGGCTCACGTGCACCAGGCCGTCCTGGTGCACCCCCAGGTCGATGAAGGCGCCGAACTGCGCCACGTTGCTGACCGTGCCTTCGAGCGTCATGCCGACCTGCAGGTCCTTCAGGTCCTCGACGCCATCGGTGAGTCGCGCCACCTTGAAGTCGGGCCGTGGGTCGCGACCCGGTTTTTCCAGTTCCGCAAAGATGTCCTTGACCGTGATGGCGCCGAACTTGTCGTCGGCGAAGGCTTCGGGTTTCAGCGCGCGGATCACGTCGCTGCGGCCCATCACCTCGGCTGCCGGCTTCT
>DASQOS010000018.1:0-4011 GCA_035644375.1 Rhizobacter sp. | reverse complement strand
CCAATTCGTTGAAGCTCGGGCAGCTCCAGACGTTGGCCGAAACGCCCCAGTCGGCATCGAGCAGATTGCGCGCGGCCTGCACCTCGCGCAGGATCGTGCCGCTGCCCAACAGGTTCACGCGCGGCGTCTTCTTCGGGCCCTCTTCGAGCAGGTACATGCCCTTGATGATCTGCTCCTCGGTGCCGGCTTGGAGGCCAGGCATCGGGTAGTTCTCGTTCAGCAGCGTCAGGTAGTAGTAGACGTTGTCCTGCTTCTCGACCATGCGTTTCAGGCCGTGGTGCAGGATCACGCCCACCTCGTGCGCGAAGGTCGGGTCGTAGCTGATGCAGTTCGGGATGGTGCCGGCCAGGATGTGGCTGTGGCCGTCTTCGTGCTGCAGGCCTTCGCCGTTCAGCGTGGTGCGGCCCGAGGTGCCGCCGAGCAGGAAGCCGCGCGCCTGCATGTCGCCCGCCGCCCAGGCGAGGTCACCCACGCGCTGGAAACCGAACATCGAGTAGTACACGTAGAACGGCACCATGATGCGGTTGTTGGTCGAGTACGACGTGGCCGCCGCGATCCAGCTGCTCATGCCGCCGGCTTCGTTGATGCCTTCCTGCAGCACCTGGCCAGCCTTGTCCTCGCGGTAATACATCACCTGGTCGCGGTCGACCGGGGTGTACTTCTGGCCTTCGGGGTTGTAGATGCCGATCTGGCGAAACAGGCCTTCCATGCCGAAGGTGCGGGCTTCGTCGACGAGGATCGGCACGGCACGCGGCCCGAGGTCCTTGTCGCGCAGCAGCTGCGTCAGGAAGCGCACATAGGCCTGGGTGGTCGAGATCTCGCGGCCTTCAGCCGTCGGCTCGAGCACCGCCTTGAAGGTCTCGAGATCCGGCACCTTGAGCTGCTCGTCGGCCTTGGTCCGGCGCTTGGGCAGGTAGCCGCCGAGCGCCTTGCGGCGGGCATGCAGGTACTGCATCTCAGGCGTGTCGTCGGCCGGCTTGTAGAACGGCACGTCGGCCAGCTTGTCGTCGGGGATGGGAATGTTGAAGCGGTCGCGGAAGGCCTTCACGTCTTCGTCGACCATCTTCTTGGTCTGGTGCGCCGTGTTCTTGCCCTCGCCGATCTTGCCCATGCCGAAGCCCTTGACGGTCTTGATCAAGAGCACGGTCGGCTGGCCTTGGTGATTTGCCGCGCGGTGATACGCAGCGTAGACCTTCTGCGGGTCGTGGCCGCCGCGCTGCAGGCGCCAGACGTCGTCGTCGCTCATCTTCGAGACCATCTCGAGCAGCTTCGGGTGCTTGCCGAAGAAGTTCTTGCGCACGAAGGCGCCGTCGTTGGCCTTGAAGGCCTGGTAGTCGCCGTCGACGGTGTCCATCATGACCTTGCGCAGCAGGCCCTCGGAATCGCGCGCCAGCAGCGGATCCCAGTAGCTGCCCCACAGCAGCTTGATGACGTTCCAGCCCGAGCCGCGGAATTCGCCTTCGAGTTCCTGGATGATCTTGCCGTTGCCGCGCACCGGCCCGTCCAGGCGTTGCAGGTTGCAGTTGACGACGAAGATCAGGTTGTCGAGCTTTTCGCGCGCGGCCAGGCCAATCGCGCCCAGCGATTCGGGTTCGTCCATCTCGCCATCGCCGCAGAACACCCAGACCTTGCGGTTCTCGGTGTTGGCGATGCCGCGCGCATGCAGGTACTTCAGGAAGCGCGCCTGGTAGATGCCCATCAGCGGCCCCAAACCCATCGACACGGTCGGGAACTGCCAGAACTCGGGCATCAACTTGGGATGCGGATAACTTGAGATTCCCTTGCCATCGACTTCCTGCCGGAAATTCAACAGCTGTTCTTCGGTCAGGCGGCCTTCCAGGTAAGCGCGCGCATAGACACCCGGCGAAGAGTGACCCTGGATGTAAAGCAGGTCGCCGCCGCGCTCTGCGCTTTCGGCGTGCCAGAAGTGGTTGAAGCCGGTACCGAACATCGTCGCCAGCGAGGCAAACGACGAGATGTGGCCGCCCAGGTCACCGCCGTCCTCAGGGTGCAACCGGTTCGCCTTGACCACCATGGCCATGGCGTTCCAGCGCATGTAGGCGCGCAGACGCTCTTCAATCTCGAGATTTCCAGGAGACTGGGCTTCCTGGTCGGTTGGAATGGTGTTGACGTAGGCCGTGTTGGCCGAAAACGGCATGTCCACGCCGGCCTGTCGCGCATGATCGATCAACTGCTCCAGCAGAAAATGCGCTCTTTCGCCGCCTTCGGCACCGATCACGGCGGACAGGGCGTCAAGCCACTCGCGCGTTTCTTGCGCATCCGCGTCATTCGCGGCCGCGCCTAAAAATGAATCCGGCATCGCTGACATGCTTGTCTCCTGTGGTTAGCTTTGACTCAGGCGAAAGTCTCGCACAGGCTGTCGAATTTTTCAAATAGTGCGACACGTTTTCATAATACGAAATATAAAACGCCGGCAAGAATGTTCCGCCCTCGATAATTCGACCATGCCCGCCCTGAAACCATCGCCCCTGCCCGGAAGTCCGATCGTCGACTGGGTGCGCCGTCTGGTGCGTCGCTGGTGGAGGCGCCAGTCACCGGCGCACCAAGACCGCTACGCCACCTTGGGGCCGCTGGTGTCGGTGATGCTGTTTCTGGCGGCCATCATCCTGGCCTTCTGGTACCTGCGCATCGAAGAGTTCGACCGCGAGCAGGAGTCGGTCAAGCGCGACACCGAAATCGCCCAGCAGCAGATCCGTCTGCGCCTGATCGAGAACCAGGAACAGCTGGTGCGCATGGCGCGCGAAATCGTCACGCGCGCCATCGATGCAGACGAATTCGTGGGCCAAGCGGCCAGTTTTTCACGCGAGAGGCCCGAGATCACCAACCTGATCTGGGTCACGGCCACGGGTGCACGCAAGGCGAATCACTCGGTCGCCAACTTCCACCCGGAACTCGGGCTTTCAGGTGGTGAAATCAGCCATTCGCTGCCCGCGGCCGGCCAAAACCCTGAGCCCGCAGCAGCTTTCAAAGCCGCCAAGGACCTGCGTCTTCCGGTTTACTCGAAGCCGTTCAACGATGCGTATGGCGACGCCGTGTTCCAGGTTCAGGTCCCGCTGATTGACCGCAGCGCGTTTTCGGGCACCTTGATCGCCGAGTATTCGATCGAATCGCTGGTTCGCTACTTCATCCCTTCCGAGGTCTCCAACCGGCACGCTGTGACCTTGCTCGATTCGCAAGACCGGGTTCTGGCGAGCACGGTGACTCTGACGCCCGGCCAACTGGTCCGGCCCGCGTCCATCTCGCACAAGGTTCCGCTGGCCCCGGCCGGCAACGGGCTGGTGCTGCGCGGGCAAGGCTATCGCAACTCGGTCGGCCTGATCGGCAACACGCTGTTCTGGATGGTGGCGGCGTTGAGTGCGCTGACGGTGTGGATGCTGCTCGGCACCTGGCGCCACATGCGCAGACGCATGCAAATGCAGACCGCGCTGGTCACCGAGACCAATTTCCGCCGCGCGATGGAGAACTCGATGCTGACCGGCATGCGCGCCATGGACATGGAGGGGCGCATCACCTACGTCAACCCGGCGTTCTGCGCGATGACCGGCTTCAACGACGGCGAGTTGATCAACCATCTGCCGCCCTTTCCTCACTGGCCGCCGGACCGCTACGAAGAGAACACGCGGCTCTTGCAACAGGAACTACAGGGCCGCAGCCCCGCCGGCGGCATCGAGGTCAAGGCGATGCGCAAGGACGGCACCCAGTTCGACGCGCGCATGTATGTGTCGCCGCTGGTCGACCCCAAGGGAGTCCAGACCGGCTGGATGACCTCGATGACCAACATCACCGAAGCCAAGCGCGTGCGCGATCAGCTGTCGGCCTCGCACGAGCGCTTCACCACCGTGCTGGAGGGTCTCGACGCCGCCGTGTCGGTTCTCTCGGTACAGCAGGGCGAGCTGTTGTTCGCGAACCGTTCTTACCGGGTCTGGTTCGGTGCCAATTCAAACGGCCATGCTTTGCTGGCCGGTGCCAACAACGCCGGCCTGCCGATGA
>DASQOS010000017.1:0-4836 GCA_035644375.1 Rhizobacter sp. | reverse complement strand
GGCGCCCAGACCGGCACCGGCAAGACCGCCGGCTTCACCCTGCCGATGCTGCACTGCCTCGCGCAGGGCGGGCAGAAGAAGGACGCCAAGGGCCGCGTCCTGATCCGCGCACTCATCCTCACCCCGACGCGCGAGCTCGCCGCCCAGGTCGAGGAAAGCGTGCGCACCTACGGCAAGCACGTGCCGCTGACGAGCATGGTGATGTTCGGCGGCGTCGGCATGCAGCCGCAGATCGATCGCTTGAGGCGCGGGGTCGACATCCTCGTCGCCACGCCGGGCCGGCTGCTCGACCATCACCAGCAAGGCACGCTCGACCTGTCGCGCGTGGAGATCTTCGTGCTCGACGAAGCCGATCGCATGCTCGACATGGGCTTCATCCACGACATCAAGAAGGTGCTGGCGGTGCTGCCGCAGAAGAAGCAGAGCCTGCTCTTCTCCGCCACCTTCAGCGACGAGATCAAGGCCCTGGCCGACCGCCTGCTGAACAAGCCGGCGTTGATCGAAGTGGCGCGCCGCAACCAGACCGCCGAGACCATCGCACAAAAGGTGCACCCGGTGGGCCGCGAGATGAAGAAGGACCTGCTGGTCCACCTGATCAAGGAAAACGACTGGCACCAGGTGCTGGTGTTCACGCGCATGAAGCACGGCGCCAACCGCCTGGTCGAGCACCTGCTGAAGGCCGACATCAGCGCGATGGCGATCCACGGCAACAAGAGCCAGAGCGCGCGCACCAAGGCGCTGGCCGATTTCAAGAACGGCGATCTGCAGGTGCTGGTGGCGACCGACATCGCCGCACGCGGCATCGACATCGACCAGTTGCCGCACGTCGTGAACTTCGAGCTGCCGAACGTCCCTGAAGACTATGTGCACCGCATCGGCCGCACCGGCCGCGCCGGCGCGCAAGGCGAAGCGGTGTCGCTGGTGTGCGTCGACGAGAACGGCTTCTTGCGCGACATCGAAAAACTCATCAAGCGCGAGATCCCGAAAGAGATCGTGCCGGGCTTTGCCCCGCAGCCCGGCGAAAAGCCCGAACCCATCGTGCTCGGTCGCATGGTGATCGGCGAAGGCGCCGGCCGCGGCGGACAGCGCTCGGGTGGCGGCGGACGAGGTGGGCGCAGTGGCAGTGGCGGCGGCTCAGGCCGTGGCCGCACCAACAGCCCGCGCGATGGCCATTCGGCACCACCCGCACGTTCGAGCACACCACACCCTGCGGCACCACGGGCGCCCGCGCGCGATGCCAATGCGGCACCGGCGCGACCGCAAGGCCCGCGCTCAGAGCCGCGCCGTGATGGCAACCGACCCGCTGCACCGCGACTGACGCAGCCCAAGCGCTGAGCGGCGTGTTCTGAGCCGGGCACGCGTCGCTTCGAGGCGATGGCAGGGTCTTTTCGACCGACAGGGCGCGCTTGTCACAGAATGTCGCCTCGTGCCGCGTTCGGGGGCGACATCGCTTGCAGCTTGTCGCGCCTCGAAACACCTGCCGACGACAAACGGCGTAGCGTGGCCATCATTTCGGAGACCGCAGATGAATACTCCATGGCATACGGCTTGGCAAGGCGCTGACATCGTCGTCTTTCGCAACGACACAGAAGTCGATCGGTTCGACTCCGCGCTGATCGAGCGCGTCATCTTTGTGCACCGAGGCGCAGGCAATACGCCGGGCGATCTGGTGCTGGCCATCGTCGAACTGCCGGACGCCCATCTCATTCTTCCTGCCGACACCGGCTTCGCCGGCCGCGTGCATTTCGAGCGGCTGAGTTTCTGGGCGCAGAGGCAATGCGTTTACTGGGCGCGTGAACAAAGCGCGGTATTGCCTCAACGCTCCCGGGGGGTGATGCGCCTGTTTCGATCCAGCGCCCTGGAATACACGCGCCTGCCGCGCCCGGAACTGGATGCGAAGCTGGGCCAATGGTCACTGGTCGGACCGCAGACCTGGGAACAGCGCAAATGGCTGCGCATTGCCCAGAGCCAAGCTTTCTCCAACACCACGCTGCCCGGTGAGTTGACCCAGCCGCCGGTGAAAAAGCGTGCTTGAAAACGCCGTGATCCATTGATCGCAGACGACAAAAAACCCGGCCGAGGCCGGGTTTTTCAATGGCGCAAGAGCGCCAATTACATGGCGGAAGCAGCCTTGGCAGGCTTGGCAGCCTTCTTGGCCTTCTTGACCTTGGCCTTCTTTTCAGCCTTGGCAGGCGCAGAAGCCGACATGGCAGCAGCAGGAGCCGAAGCTTGAGCGAAAGCACCGAAAGAGAAGGCGGCAGCAATCAGGGCGACGAGGATTTTGTTCATGGGGAGTCCTTTGCAAAGGGGTTAAGAGCGTGTTGCTCGCAGCCACAACGCCCCCCTTGAAGGATCGGTTGACTGGCGTGCACATAATTTCGAGAACGCCTGCCAACCCGGCCATCGGCCGGGGTCTGCACCGAAATGAAGCAGCCCCCGGCACCTGCTCAGTCAAAGCGTCCTTCCCGCAACCACTTCGTTGCCACCCATTTCTCGCCTGCCAGCACCGCGGCGCCCCCATGCAAGCTGCGGGTCATGGGATGCGCGCGGTCATAGCTGAAAAACACCGCATTGCCCTTGACCGGCGCCACTTCCAGGTTCACGTCGGGAAACGTGGTGGCACCGCCGCGCTCAGGCGTATTGAGGTAGGTCACCAGCGTGGCAACACGCTGCCCGCCGCGCTTCAGAATGTTGGGCGTGCCGGCCTGGGACGGGTCGAAATAGTCGTAGTGCGGCTTGTACTCGGCCCCCGGCTGATAGCGAAGAATCTGCAAGCCTTCGCCGTTTTCGACGGGCCAGCCCAGCAAGGCGGAGATGCGCGCTTCGAAGCGCTGGCAGACCGGGTTCTCGCCTCGGTCGAAAAACATGCCTTCACTGGTGCGGGCCACGTTCACTTCGCTGGCCCCTGTGCTGGTCACCACGGTTTCCGAGCGGACCAGCCGGCGCCGCGCCAAAGCCACCAGTTCGTCGCACTCGTCGTGCGACAACAGGTTGCCGAACACCACGACGCGCGGATTGCGCAGCGTCATGACGATGTTCACCTGGTGTCCGTCGATGTCCAACGCGATCGGCGCATCGGCCAGATCAGGTTCCGGCACCGGCACGGGCGCGGGCAGGCCATGCGCCTGGGCGTGTTCCTTCAAGAATTCGGCCAGGGTGTCTTCGAGGGCCACCAGGGCGACGTCCTCGGTCCAGCCGCTGGCCAGCATGGCTTTCAGCACCTCTTCAGGCGGGCGACTGGCCTTGGCCTGGTCGATGATCCAGTGCCGCAGCTCCGGGGTGATGTGTTGCTCGGTCATGGCCGCAATTTTGCCGGATCGAATAGAGCCGGGTGAGGAGATCAGACCGGTGCCAACCCGCCAACAAACGTGATTTCCGACCAATGCAAGCCGGGTCGCATTTGCCAGAATGGGTTTCAGCGTCCCACGCTCCCTTCTGCATTGAAATGCGCAACAACAGCTTTCTCACCTGGCTTGGCCAAATTCTGACCGGCACTGCCCTGTTCCTCGGCAGCCTGGAGATCGTCCGTATTTTCTGGGCCGGCACCTGGGAGATCGAGGCCGGTTGCGCTGCGACAGCCGCGCTCGGCCTCTACATCATCTGGCGCGCCGAAGGCCTTGAACGCCCTCGGCGGGTGCTGCGAAAAGCGCGGCGCCAGCTGCATTTCCCAACCCAATGGGCCGTCAAGTTCGACAAGAGCGTGCCTGGTGGCGGCGTGATTCCGGTGGCCGTCATTCGCTCCGATCAGGTGCGTTTTGTGATCGACATCCAGGGCTTCAAGAATGCCCGATGGGATGCCTCGACGCGCACCGTCCAGGCGGGCCCGATGCTCGGAAAGCCGGCCAAAAAGCCCAAGCTCGATCCGGTAGCGCCGCTGCTGCAAGCGGCCGCGGCATGGAATGCCACGGCGATTCTGTGGTTGCCGGAAGCGGACAGCAGCCAGAATCTGCGCCAGGAAGATTCGAATCTGATTGTGGTGATGGGCAGTGCACGCGATCTGAAACACGTGCTGCAAGGCGCAGAAATTTCAGCCAGCCGTCAGGCCGCGCGTGCCCCGGCTGAACCGCGCCGCACACCGGCAAGCCTCACGCTGGCCACATCGCAGGTCTGACGACAGGAACGCCGAGCGCGTTCGAACGGCTGATTTCTTCGCGTCATTCACCGCGTCTTTGGCCTTGTCGCCCGCGCGTTCGATTTGCTCACCCGCCTTCTTGGCGGCGCTGTCTACCGATTTGCCGGCGCGCTCTGCCGGGCCTTCGGCGGGCTGGCGGGCAACCACCGCCAGAGAGAACCGGCCGTCCGTGGATGACGCTCATCGTGCTTCGTGGCGTCCACTGAACGGGGACCGGTTCAGCCGCACTTCAACGGAAATCGCGGCTGCGGCTGACCAGCCCTTGCAGCAAGGCCGAGTGGTCGATCACCTGGTTGGCCACCAAGTGCATCACCGCATGTTCGTCATCCCCTTGTCGCTGCCACTGCCCATACACCGTGAGCAGCCTGGAGCCGAGCAAGGGTTGTCGCTGCGCATCCACGACACGCGGCCAGACGATCACGTTGATGGCCCCGGTTTCATCTTCGAGCGTGATGAACATGGTGCCCTTGGCGGTGGGCGGGCGTTGGCGGTGCGTGACCAGACCGCTGGCACGGGCCAGGCGTCCATGCGGATAGGTGCGCAGCACAGCCGCCGTTTGCACCTTGAACGCGCTCAATGCATCGCGCAGCAAGGCCAGCGGATGGCGCTTGAGGGTCAGGCCCACGGCACGGTAATCCGCCAGCGTGTCTTCGACTTCCTGCGGCGGCGCCATCTCGACAACCGCTTCGTGCACGCGGGTCGAG
>DASQOS010000016.1:0-2863 GCA_035644375.1 Rhizobacter sp. | reverse complement strand
TTGCGGCAGGCGCGGCGCTGCTGCGGGTTCAGCCTGAACCGGCAAGGCAACCGGCAGTGGTTTGACTCTGGCAGGCGCAGGCGAGGTGATTGCCATCACCGGCAAAGGGATGGCCGCTGCTGCGAGCTTGGGCATCGGAGCTGCCGTCGGCACGGCGAGCAAGGTGCGCGTTTGCAGTGACAGGCCGGACCTGGCGGCCAACGGCAAGCGCGCGTCGGCCTCGAACGAGGCCGCCACGCCGTGCCACAACGCGGCGTGCGTCAACAGCACGGCCGCCGTCACGGTCAGCAAGCCGGGCCCGCGCGACAGCCAACGAGAACGCGACCTGCGGGCGGGTGAGGCGCGGAAGTCCGGGTTCGGGTCAAAAGGCATGCATCGACAATACGGGAAAACCGCTCACCCCGCCAAACGGAAAGACCATGAAACTTGCAAGCTACAAGGACGGATCGCGTGATGGACAGCTGGTCGTCGTGTCACGCGACCTGGGCACGGCCCACCATGCCAGCGGCATCGCCACGCGCCTGCAGCAGGTGCTGGACGACTGGAACTTCATCTCGCCGCAGCTCGAAGACCTGTACACCACGCTGAACCAGGGCCGCGCGCGCCATGCCTTTGCGTTCGATCCCAGGCAGTGCATGGCACCGCTGCCGCGCGCCTACCAATGGGCCGACGGCTCGGCCTTCGTCAACCACGTGGCGCTGGTGCGCAAGGCGCGCGGCGCCGACATGCCCGAGAGCTACGACAGCGACCCGCTGATGTACCAGGGCGGCAGCGACGATTTTCTCGGGCCCTGCGACGACATCCGGGTGCCGAGCGAAAAAATGGGCATCGATTTCGAGGCCGAGCTGGCGGTGGTCATCGGTGACGTGCCCATGGGCGCGTCGGCGCAAGACGCGCTCGAGAACATCCGCTTGCTGATGCTCGTCAACGATGTCAGCCTGCGCCAGCTGATTCCCGCCGAGCTGGCCAAGGGCTTCGGCTTCTTTCAAAGCAAGCCGGCCACCGCGTTCGGCCCGGTGGCCGTCACGCTGGATGAGGTCGGCGCCGCATGGCAAGGCGGCCGCCTGCACCTGCCGGTGCAAAGCACCTGGAACGGCAAGCGCGTGGGCCTGTGCGACGCCGGCAAGGAAATGACCTTCCACTTCGGCGAGCTGATCGCCCACCTGTGCAAGACGCGCAACGCGCGCGCCGGCTGCATCGTCGGCAGCGGCACCGTCAGCAACCAGGACCGGAGCCGCGGTTATTCGTGCATTGCCGAAAAGCGCGCCATCGAAATGATCGAGGGCGGCGCCGCCAAGACCGAGTTCATGCGCTACGGCGACACCATCCGCATCGAGGTCAAGACTGCGGACGGTGCCAGCGTCTTCGGCGCCATCGATCAGACCGTGTCGCCGTCTGTGAAGCCGGCCGGTGCGGCCGACCTCAGCGCTCAATAGCTGCCGTACGGGGAAGACCCGGTCGACGAGGTGGCGGCTGCGCCGCTCGAAGCGGAGGGCTTGACCACGTGCCACACGCCGCCCTTGCCGTCGCCGGTCGCGTCGCCCACGTTGGCGTCGGCCGCGAAGTAGTACAGCGGCTTGCCGTTCAGCCCCCATTGCTGCTGGCCGTCCTTGCGGGCGTGCAGCGTCAAGTCGCCCTTGGCCTGCGCACCCGGCTTGGCCAGGAACGGCGGCCACATGGCGGTGCAGCCGTCATAGCAATTGCTGTTGCCGCCGGCGTCCTTGTCGAACACGTACAGCGTCTTGCCTTCCTTGTCGCGCAACAGGCCGTTCTGGTTGGTGGTTTGCGCAGCGGCCCAAGGGCTGGCCAGGGCGGCAGCGGCAGACACGACAGCGCAGAGGAGGTGAGAGCGGTTCATGGTGAGAATCCTTTCAAGGTTGGGTTCGGCCGCTTCGGCGGACCGGCGGTGTGGGCAGCGTCAAATGCGGTGCTTCTTTCAAGACGAGGCGAGCCGGCGTTTGGATGCGGCGCCCGCCCATTTTTTTTTGCGACACTGCGATTCATGTCGGACATGCCGCACACGCTGAAGGTCGTTACCGTCTGGCTGGTTGCCGGGCTGTTGGTGTTTCTGGGGTTTCAGGCGTGGGAGCGCCGACAGCAGCAGGCGCGCTTCCAGGCGCAAGGCGACGTGATCGAGATCCGCCGCGGTGCCGATGGCCACTACCACTGGCCCGGCCGGATCAACGGCCGGGCGGTCGACTTTCTGATCGACACCGGCGCCACCGGCACGGCCATGTCGCAGGCCCTGGCCACGCAGCTCGGCCTGAAGGTCATCGGCCAGGTGCAATCGCATACGGCCGGCGGCACGGTCGACGCCAGCGTGGTGCAGGCCAACCTGTCGCTGAACGGCGGCGTCAAAGTCGAGCGCATGCACATCGCTGCCTTGCGCGGGCTCGACGACGAACAGCCGCTGCTGGGCATGGATGTGCTGAGCAAGCTGCGCTGGCAGCAGCATCAGGGCGTGATGAGCATCGATCTGCGCGCGCCCAAGACCGGACTGCCGTGAAGCGGCCGGCTAAGCTGCGGCCATGAAACCCCTCGCGACCTCTGCCATGCGTTCATCGCTTGTGTCATGCGGGTTCGTCCTGAGCCTGGCCTTGCTGCTGGCCCTCGGCGGCGCATTGCCTGCCGCGGCCGGGCCGCCTGCGCAAAAAGCGCACGCTGCCGCGGCCCAGACCCGCTGCCCGCCGCTGGCCCAGCCGCTTTCGCCGGAGCAGCTCGAGGCCGGCATGCGCGACGCGCGCGACCGCGGCTTCCTGTGGCGCATCAGCAAAGACGGCCGCACCTCCTACCTGTACGGCACCATTCACGTGGGGCGTGTCGCCTGGATGTTCCCCGGCCCGGTCCTGACCGATGCGCTGCG
>DASQOS010000015.1:0-5673 GCA_035644375.1 Rhizobacter sp. | reverse complement strand
CAAGGCCAGCGTGACCGACGCGAACTGCCCCATTGAAAACACGGCCACGAAAAGAAGATCGAGCGAAGTGGCCACGGTGCTGATGGCCGCGAGCAGCGAAAACTCGCGCATCACCTGTTGCGATTTGGAGAGAAACGGTGTCAGCAACAGCAGCGATGCCAGGAACACGTACCAGATCACCGGCCCCACTGCGGCAATTTGTTGCTGAACCGAGGGCAATCGGTCGATGGTGGTCACAGAAACGGACAACAAGAACCACGTACCCACAGCCATGAGGTTGAAACGCTGCATCACGATGGCAAAGGGATGTGGCTCCAAACGATGGGACCACATCGACAGGCCGACGGCGGCCAGCGTCAAAGTGGCGGCCATGCTTTGTGTCCACCACCACGCACCCATGAGGCGGCCCTCGAACCCGAGGGTGCTGAGCGCCAATGCGATCAGCCAGCCGACGAGTGCGATGCCCCGGGCGCCCGGCAGTCGCCGAGGGTACACGGCCGCGATGTGCATGACGGCCGCCGCGCTCAACAGATCGAGGGCCATGCGAACAGGCATGTCCCAACGCGTCATCAGGGGTGGAAGCCCCAGGTCTGCCGACAGCTCGATGGCCATGATGGCGAGGTTTCCCGCCTGGAACACCGCCAGCATCGCGTACAGCAGGTTGCGCAAACCCGGCTGGGCGAGAAGCACCACCATGCCCACGAGGTAGAGCGTCAGTGCCAGTCCCGACAGCAGCCAGAACATCGTCCCGAGGTGACCGGTTCCGCGCGCTTGGGGCCTCAACTCGACCATCTCGCCTTCGGAAAAGAAGAGCTTGACGTTCTGGTTGGCCAGTGCCGACCCGAGCTGTGTCTGCATGACCACGTAGCGTTCGCGTTCAGCGTCGTTCGCGATCCAGCGTGGCGAGCGCTGCAGGGCCAGCGAGTCAACGACAGCGACACTGCTGTTGTCGCTGCCGATCAGGCCGATCAGTGTGCGGCCTTCATGCGGCTTGAGCAGCGCCTCGAATGAAGAACCCAGCTCAATCTGCCCTTGCGGCCCCTCGCGCCAAGCCGCGGGCAGCGCGGGAGTATCCGCCAGCCAGCGGGCCATCCACAACACCGTGACGCACCCGAGCAATGCCGCGACCACCAGCAGGCGCAGGCGCCAGCCCATCCAGCGCCACGGGCGAGGGTCGTTGTTTCGGTTCGGTGCCGGCGTTTCAAAATCCGCCAACGATCCGCCGGTGGAATGAAAAGTTGCAGCAGCCGGTTTGAAGAGCCCAACGGACTTGCTTCCCGGCAAGCGCAAGTTCATGGCAAAAGGGGCGCTGCGCAGTCTGGCGTCAGACCAGACCTTGTTTGCTGGCCATCACCGCCGCCTCGGCGCGGCTGGAGACATCGAGCTTCTTGTAGATCGACTTGATGTGATCGTTCACGGTGAACCACTTGATTCCCATCAGGTTGGCAATTTCCTTGATGGTGAATCCCTTGCTCAGATACGTCAGGACTTCGCTTTCTCGCGGCGTCAAATGTTTGTGGTCCAGCGTCGCCCCGGGTCCCATCGGCATGGGGCGGCTGCTTTGAAAGCCGGAGCTACCGGCCAAACCGGGCTCCGACAATCCCGCCGTGCCGCCGGGCCCCTGACGGAAATGGTTGAGAAGCCGCCGCGCAATGGCCGGTGACAGCGGCGGCTGGCCACGCACGATTTTCTGCAGTTCTTCGACCAACACCTCGAAGCGGTCTTCTTTGAGCAGATAACCGTCAGCGCCGCATTGGAGTGCAGGGAAGAGGTGGTCATCGTCCGAGTAGAGCGTGGTCACGATCTTGGTCGCCGGATACTGCGCCAGTTGCGACAACAGCTCCATGCCGTTGCCGTCGGGTAGCTCCAGATCGACGAGGATCAGCTTGAACGGGTGGGTCGCTGTTTCGGGTGCGGTGGGGGCCAACAGGCCCATCTGGCGCCGTGCTGTTTCAAGGTCGCCTGCTTCAGTGATGACGATCTCATCGCTGAAACTCTCTTGCACCACTCGGCACAGAAAACTGCGTGCGACCGGGTTGTCTTCGACGATGAGAACCTTGATAGCCATGCCGGGAAGGACTCGATTTCTTGCGAGATGGGCATCGTAGCGCACTGAAACTGCGCCGCCATGGGCAGTTTCAGAGGCGGCCGTTCGCAGAGGGTCGCTGCAATGCCCGCGCCAGTCGGGCGTATCGGTCGCGCAGATCGTTCAGGCGCTCATTTTTTTGTTCTTCGTTCAAGGCTGCGTCCAGAAGCACTTCAGAACGTTGTTTGAAGTCCTCAATTTCAAGGACGAACTTCAACTGCTGATTGTTCGATGCCTTGAATCCGGCCAGATCGAACATCTGGCGCAGGCGTGCTTTCTCGCCGCTGGTCGCGCCGTAAGCGAACAAGAAGGCGGACAGGCGCGAACGTGTGGACAGCGGCAAGTCAGTTCGCCACACCAGAGGGTCTTTGGGAATCAGCGCGGATTCCCACAGCACGCGCAATTGCGACGACAGCGCGGGATCTCTTCTTTTCATCCGGTCCAGTTCTTCGGTGTTGTAGGTGCCGGCGTGAACCTTGCCGCGCAGCACCGCATCAACGGTCTGCGCATGGGTGCCGCGCAGCAGTGGCGCGAAGTACTCTTGAGGCTTGATGCCGCGTGGCACGAAGAGCGCATACGAGGGCATCAGCTGGCCGCTGGTGGAAACGTCCTCTCCGAGCGCGAAACCGTACGCCTTGGGGCGAGACAGCAGCTGGTTGATGGAGGTGACTCCAGAGTCGGTGCGGGTGACGATCAGCGCGCGGTAGCCGAGCGACCCTCTGGAGTCCACCAATTGGCCGAACACCTCGACGTTGGCCTTGTCGATGCAATCGAGCGCCACCTTGGCGGACACCCAGGCCAGCTGCACCTGGTTGGTGACCAGCGCCTGGGCGGCATCCTGGTAACTCGGGGCATACCAGCCGGTGACAGACAGACCCGTCGCCGCTCGCATGTCGGCAAAGAACGGCTCCCATGCCGATCTTGCGTCTTCCACCGTCGTGGTGGTGATGACGCCGAACAGAAGCGTCTCTACTCTGAGTTGTGCGACGAGAGCACGAGGCCAGAGGGCCAGCAGCGGCAGCTGGAGCACCATTCGGCGCATGGACATCCTTTGGATCTGGAACCGGCACTGATCGATTTGCGACGCACGGATTATCTCAGCTGGCACGCCGTTTCCATCTGGGTTTAATCCGGTGTTCCGGCGAGACGCCGTCGCCACGGGATGTCCTGTGCGGATGTCTGAGAACCTGGATGTGTCCCTACAATCCGCGCATGCGTATCTTGATTGCCAACGACGACGGCTACCTGGCTCCCGGTCTGGCTGCGCTGGTTCAGGCGTGTGAAGGGCTTGGCGACATCGATGTCGTGGCACCCGAACAAAATGCCAGCGGCACCTCCAATTCGCTCACGCTGCACCGCCCGCTGTCGGCTTTCGTTGCAGCCAACGGGTTTCGCTACATCAATGGCACGCCATCCGACTGCGTGCACGTCGCATTGACTGGCTTGCTCGCGAAGCGGCCGGACCTCGTCTTGTCGGGCATCAACAACGGCGCCAACATGGGTGACGACACCTTGTATTCGGGGACGGTTGCAGCGGCCATGGAAGCTTATCTGTTTGGCATCCCGGCGATTGCGTTTTCGCAAGTGAGCAAGGGCTGGGCCCATGTCGACGCCGCGGCGCAGCTGGCGCGCTCGATCATCGAACAGGTGTTGCAAAAGCCCCCGGCAGCGGGCTCCTGGCTATTGAATGTGAACATTCCGAACCGGCCCGATGCGGCCAGGCTGCCGCGCGATGTCACGCGACTCGGGCGCCGCCACGCGAGCGAGCCCGTGATCTGCCAAACCAACCCGCGTGGCGAACCGATCTACTGGATTGGGTCGGCCGGCGACGCCAGGGAGGCCGGGCTGGGGACCGATTTTTACGCCGCGGCTCAGGGGCGGGTGTCCATCACGCCTTTGCAGGTGGACCTCACCGATCATCAGGGGTTGCCGGGATGGCGCCAATGGGTGAGTGACGAACACGCCGAATGAAACCAACGAACACACTATCGCGTTCCAAATTTCCATTGCAGCTCGAGGGCTTGGAAAAATCTGACAAGGCGCGTTCTGGCAAGGTGTCGGCCAGGGCGTCCATACCCGCCTCGGGCGCCCACCCGTCGACGGCCCCGCTGGCTCGCCATGCACGACCGGTCTTGCGGCCCCAGCAGCCTTTGCATCAGGCGGCCACCGAGTCGGGGCGGCATGTACAGGCTTCGGGCTTGGGTCTCGATTCTGCAGATGTGCGTCAGCGCATGGTCGCCAAGCTACGCCGTGCCGGGTTGCGTGACGAGAGTGTCATGCAGGTTTTGGCCCAGGTACCGCGGCATCTTTTTGTCGACCCTGGCTTGGCCAATCAAGCCTACGAAGACACCAGCCTGCCCATTGGTCTGGGGCAAACGATTTCAAAACCATCGATCGTGGCGCGCATGATCGAGTTGCTGATGGCCGGCGAAACAGCGCGCAAGCAGCGCTCACTCGGAAGCACCTTGGAGATTGGCACCGGCTGTGGCTACCAGGCGGCAGTGCTGTCCCAGCTGTCGAAGCAGGTGATATCGGTCGAACGGCTGAAGCCCCTGCACGACAAGGCGCGTGAACTGCTGGCACCGCTGCGCATCGTCAATGTTCGGCTGGTGTATGGTGATGGGATGCGTGGCCATCCGCCCAACGCGCCGTACAACAGCATCATTGCCGCTGCGGGCGGCGAAGTGCTGCCCGAGGCATGGCTGTCGCAGCTCGAAGTTGGCGGGCGACTTGTTGCACCGGTTCACCAAGCTGCGGGTTCAAATCAGGTGCTGGTGGTGGTGGACAGAACGGAGACGGGGTATTTGCATACCGTGCATGAAGCGGTGAATTTCGTCCCTTTGAGATCAGGATTGGATGAAGGGCAGTGTCAATGATGGGATGGACCTTGAAGAAAAACGAACGTATCTGCCTCATCGGCGAGAAGGCCGCGGCCGGGCTGATGGTGATGCTGATATTGGCCGGTTGCGCGTCGAGCACTTACCGCGCGCCGGTTGAAGAACGGCCCGTTCTCGGACGCGCGCCGAGCGGCAGTACACCTGCCGGTTTGACCGCGGTGACGCCAGCGGTGCCGGCCTCTTCGGCATCGGACGCCAGCAAGACTCTTCCAGGCGGCGAGAGTGTGGCCAAGCCCGGCTTCTACACAGTCAAGCCAGGTGACACATTGATTCGAATTGGTTTGGAAACCGGGCAAAACTGGAAAGACATCCTCAAGTGGAACGCGCTGGACAACGCCAATGTCATTGAAGTCGGCCAGGTTCTGCGTGTCATTCCGCCAGGTGCCGACCCGAATGCGGTGACGACGCGGGCGGTCACGTCGGCCAGGGTGGAAACTCGTTCGCTGGACGGCGTCAAGGCGCCGGCTGCGCTTGTCGCCAGCGGCGTGGCGCCATCCGCCCCGGCCAGTCCGAATGCGCCTTCGGTTGCCGCGGCCACCGGCGTACCGGCAGCGCCTCGCGAGGGGGACGACGATTTGAACTGGTTGTGGCCGGCCGCGGGGCCTGTCATCGCAGGCTTCGATGAAACGCGCAGCAAGGGGCTTTCAATTTCAGGAAAAGCCGGTGACGCTGTGTTGGCTGCGGCCGACG
>DASQOS010000014.1:0-2625 GCA_035644375.1 Rhizobacter sp. | reverse complement strand
TGATGCCGCAGAAACTGCGTTATGCCGTGCAGTACGCCGAGCAGGCCTCGGTGATGACCGATCTGCGCATCATCGGGCTGACACTGAAGGCGCTTTTGCGCAGCTGAACAAAAAACGAATGCGAATGAACTGGCAGCAGCTTGACACTTTCCTGTCGCGGGTGCGTCCGTACCGGCAGCCTCTGTCGATGTTGACCGACGGCTTGGTGATCGCCGCGTGCTGGCACATCACCTACCTGTTCCGGCTCGGGTTCGAGCGCTGGCACACGGCGCGGCCGATGTACGACAGCTGGGTCATCGTCGGCCTGGTGCTGGTGTACCTGCTGGTGTTTGCCGGGCTCGGCGTGCCCAAGGGCATGTGGCGCTTTTCGGGGTTCGGCGAGATCAAGCGGCTCACCGTTGCCTGTGTGGTGGCCGGCGCGCTGGGTTCGGCCGTGGTCCGCATGGCGCAGCTGAACGAGGTGCCGCGGGCCGTGCTGGCCTTGCACCCTGTGGTGTCGTTGATGGGCTTGTGCATGGTGCGCATCGCCTACCGCATGCTGTACGAACACATGCGCGGCCGCATCACCGGCCATGCGCAGGAAACGCGCCGCGCGCTGGTGATGGGAGCGGGGCATGCCGCACGCCTGCTGATTGCCGGCATTCAGCACCAGGGCTGGGTCGTTGTCGGCCTGCTCGACGACGATGTGGGCAAGCGCAACGCGCGTGTGGGTGCGGTGCCGGTGCTGGGGACCTTGGAGTCGGTGTCGCGCTGCGCCAAGCTGCACAGCGTCACGCACATCGTGGTGGCGATGCCATCGGCTTCGGGCCGCGAGCGGCGCCGCGCGCTGGATCTGGCGGCGCAGACCCAGTTGCCGGTGCTGACGGTGCCGTCGGCCGAAGAACTGCGCGACGGTCGCAACGTGGGCAACGTGCGTGACGTCGAGCCGGAAGACTTGCTGGGCCGCGAGTCGGTGCGCCTGGACGAGGGCGGCATCTCCGAAACCCTGTCGGGCAAGACCGTGCTGATCACCGGTGCTGGCGGCTCCATCGGTTCTGAGCTGTGTCGGCAGGTTGCGCGCTACGGGCCGCAGCGGCTGGTGCTCTTCGAGCTGAGCGAATTCGCGCTCTACACGATCGAGCAAGAGCTGACCGAAACCTTCCCGCACCTGCCGCTGGTGCGCTTGGTTGGCGACGTGAAGGATGCGCAGAACCTGCGTCAGGTCTTCATGCGCTACCGGCCGCACGTGGTGTTCCATGCAGCGGCCTACAAGCATGTGCCGCTGATGGAAGAAGACAACGCCTGGGCAGCGCTGCGCAACAACACGCTGGGCACCTACCTGAGCGCCAAGGCGGCAGGCGAGGCGGGCGTGGAGCGCTTCGTGCTGATTTCGACCGACAAGGCCGTCAACCCCAGCAACGTGATGGGCGCGAGCAAGCGCGCGGCCGAGATGGCCTTGTCACAGCTGGCGATGCAGGGCTATGCGACGCGCTTCATGGCCGTGCGTTTCGGCAACGTGCTGGGCTCCAGCGGCAGCGTGATCCCGAAGTTCAAGGAGCAGATCGCGCGCGGCGGCCCGATCACGGTGACGCACCCTGACATCACACGCTACTTCATGACCCTCTCGGAAGCCGCGCGCCTGGTGCTCCAGGCCGGGGCCATCGGTGAGAGCGGACAGGTCGTGGTGCTCGACATGGGCGAGCCGGTGCGGATTGTTGACCTGGCGCGCGACCTGGTGCGCATGTCGGGGCATGCGGTGAGCGACATCGAGATCACGTTCTCGGGCTTGCGACCGGGCGAGAAGCTCTACGAAGAGCTGCTGGCCGATGCCGACAACACGCTGCCGACGGTGCACCCGAGGTTGCGCATTGCGGCGCTGCAGACACTGGCCGACCCGGCGTTGATTTCGGACCTGGAGTCGGGGCTGAGCGGGCATCCGCCAGGGGTGGAGGATGAGGCGGTGAAACGGTGCCTGCAGCGCTATGTGGCGGAGTACCGGCCGAGTTGAGAATGTGGGCGGCCTGGCGCCATTGGCATTGCAAATTGATCGTTTCATGTTCAAAACGCAAGGATGATTCAACGGTAGCTGCTGCGCGACGGCGGAGTGCTGCACGCGCTGTTGGGACTTGCGACCGTACAAGACCTGCAAGGGCATCCCGTCGCCGGCGCTTCTTGGGAAGGCTTTGTCGTGGAGCAAGTGGCAACTGCCCTGCCGCCCGAGGCGCAACTGAACTTCTACCGTACTGCGGCGGGAACTGAACTGGATTTGGTGATCGAACGGGGCACGCACAAAGTGGACGTGGAGATCAAGTTCTCGTCGGCCCCTAAGCCCACCAAGGGGTTCTGGCAAGCATTGCAGGATCTGCAGATCGACCGGGCCTACGTGGTTGCTCCGGTGTCGCGGCGCTATCCGTTGGCTGAAGGCGTGGAGGTGGTGCCGCTGGCGGAGGTGACGACGCTGTTGGCGGGTTGAAGCCGGGCCCGGTGTCGCTATTGGGTGCGCCGGAACACCATCCAGCGCGGTGTCTTGAAACGCACGATGCTGGCATAGAGCCAGATGTAGGCGATCACGAAGGCCAGCAGGAACCACGACAGGATGGCGGTGCTGTTCCACCACAGCACGCTGGGGATGACCGAGGTCAGGCA
>DASQOS010000013.1:0-2996 GCA_035644375.1 Rhizobacter sp. | reverse complement strand
GACGAACACCGATGCCAGCAGCGCGACCTCGGCAGGCCGAACGCGCGGGGGTGTCGCAGCGGGCAAATCAGTCATCAGAAAAATCGAGTCCGCGCATGCAAGTAAAAGAGCGAGCGAAGCAAAGCGCCCCCTCAAACCACGCCCAAGGGACCGGGTTTCCCGGCCCGATGGGTGGCGCCCCTTGGGGGCAGGAGCGAAGCGACTGGGGGGCTAACCGTGCACGGCGGCAGCCACGATCAACCCGATCGCAATGCACATGCACCCCACCACGATGGCCAGCGCCACATTCTTCTCTTCGACGATCTCGCCCCACAAGTCGTAGGGCGTGAGCTTGTCGACCACCAGAAAACAGATCCAGAACACCGCAACGCCGACCATCGCGAACAGAAACGAACCGAAGAACACCGCCGGCCTCAACCATTCCATGCCCATGAGCTTCTCCTGTGATGAATGCTGTGATTGAAATCAAACCGGCGGCGCATCACTTGTGACCGCCGCCGCTGCTGAACCCGCCGAACGATCCGCCGCCCGTGCGGAAGCCACCGCCACCGCTGCTGTTGCGACAAGTTTGATACTCCTGTGACGCCTCGCCGTAGGTGTTGCGCACACTGCGGCAATCGCCGTCGCCGTCGCAGCGGAACAGCATCAACAGCACGACCACGACAAAGATGGCAAAGAACGCCTTGGCCAACAGGCCCGAGTGGTCGCCCGACAGCGGCGATACATCGCGCTGCAGCGCCGCCAGCTTGTCGGGACCCAGGCGAAATGCCTTCAGCACGTTCTTGGAGGCCAGCGCTTCGCCGCCGGACCAGACGATCTCGTCGTCTGTCTGCTCGCGGTTCAGCCGCTTGGCCGAGGCCGCGCCGGTGCCCCGGTAGTCGGTGTTGAACGTGCGCTGCTCGCGCTTGAGCTGCCAGTAAAACTCGCCGAGCACATAGGTCACCTTGCCGGTGTAGTCGTACAGCTTGCGGTAGGCCACGCCATGGTGCCTGACTTTGTCGCCTTCCGTTTGCGGCACACCGGTCAGCGGAATCGTCCAGCTCCAGCCGTCTTCCGAATCGACCAAAAAGGCGAACCCGGCGTTGCGGTGGTACAGCAGGTACTCGCGCCAGAACGCCACTTCGTCCTCCGAGCCTTCGGGAACTTCGCAACGTTCGACATAGCCGACGACCTGCCAGGTCAGCAGGTCTTTGCTGCCAAGTGCCAGGCTGCCGAGGCTGCCCAGCGGAATCTGCGGTTCGCTGGCGTTGTCTTGCGTGTAGTGCTGAAGATCGGCCCCCACGCCCTGCGACACATCGACCACGGCATGGCACTGGTGGCACACGATGGACTGGGTGGTCGACAGCTTGATCTGCAGCGCTGCGCCGCAGTTCGGGCACTCGACGCCGCGGGCGGTCAAGGTTTTCTCGGTGTTGTCGGCCAAGCCGCTCAGCGCCAGCTCGCTCAACGCCACCGAGCGGCCGATCGACCACTGCGGCGCTGCGGGATCGGCATAGTCGAGCGTGCCGACTTCGTCGCGGCGGCTGCGCAGGTCAGCCACCACAAAACCACGCTGCGTCTGCGGCGGGCGCGGCAGTTCGCCTTGTGCCGCGATGAGCCTGGCCGCCGCCACCGACGCCACGGTCCAACTCTGCCCGGCGAGGATTTGCTGCGCGCCGGGGCGCAGCGTCTCCGCTGCTGGCACCGCCTCGGACAGCGGCGCATCGAAGGCGATCACGTAGCGGCCGTTGTCCTCGCTCAGCCAGCCGGATTTCTCGCTGTCGAACAGCGCATGCCATTCGTTCCAGGTGCCGTCCTTGTAGCGGTACTGCAGGCGCCCAACCAGCGTGAACGCGGCGCCCTGGTAGGTGCCGCCGGCGCCGAGCTGCAGCGGCGAGTGGTCGTCGAACAGCTCGGCGCTGTCGCCGATCTTGCGCAGCGCATCGCCTTCGCGCAGCACGCTGCTGCGGCAAAAGCTGCACACCGCGAACGCCGAGGCGCTCGAGCGAAAGTCCACCGGCGCGCCGCAATTCGGGCACGCGGCTCGGTAAGCGCGTTGCGGGCTGGGTTCTGTGGCCAAAGGCGCGGTCGTGAAAAGTGTCGAAAGGCGAGCCTCAGCTCACCCGGCAAGCCGTGGCAGACGCCAAGTCACACCAGCTTCTTCAGAAGCTCGGCTTTCTTCGCCTCGAACTCTTCTTGCGTCACGATGCCCTTGGACTTGAGCTCGGCCAGCTTTTCCAGCGTGGCCATCACGTCGTCGGCCTTCACCGGCACCGCTGCAGCGGCAGGTGCCGCCTGCCCTTGCAAGCCCTGAGACAGCTGCTGCGCCATGACCTGGCCGAGTGCCATGCCGGCGCCCAGCCCCATCGCGTCGCCGGCGATGCCGCCACCGCCCTGGCCCGCGCCTTCGGCGAACTTGGGAATGGATTGCGCGGTCTGGTACTGCATGAACTTGCCCATGTCGTTGCCGACCATGCCCATGCCGATCTTCTGGTCGAGGATCTTTTGCAGCTCCTCAGGCAGCGAGACGCTTTGCATCGTCACCGCTTCGAGCGTCAACCCGAGTTTTTCGAATGCTGGCGCCGTGGCTTCTTGCAGCGCCTTGGCGAATTCGACCTGGTTGGCCGCGAGGTCGAGGAAGGCCACGCCGCTGGAGGCCACCGCGTCCGAGATGTGCTGCAGCATCAGCCCGCGCAGCTGGCCGTCGAGTTCGGCCACGGTGTAGGCGGCGCGCGTGCCGGAGATCTCGGTGTAGAACCGCTTCGGGTCAGCGACGCGGTAGCTGTAGTTGCCGAATGCGCGCAGGCGCACGGCGCCGAAGTCCTTGTCGCGGATCGTCACCGGCTGCGTGGTCCCCCAGCGCTGATCGATCTGCTGGCGCGTGCTGAAAAAGTACACGTCGCTCTTGAACGGGCTCTGGAACAGTTTGTCCCAGTTCTTCAGGTACGTGAGCAGCGGCAGCGTCTGCGTGGTCAGCTTGTAGGTGCCGGGTCCGAACACGTCGGCGACCTTGCCTT
>DASQOS010000012.1:0-5696 GCA_035644375.1 Rhizobacter sp. | reverse complement strand
TCACGTGCAGACCATGGCGCTGCGCGCAGGCTTCGATGCGTTGCACCGTTTCGTTGACGCTGTAGCGGCTCACACGCGTCAGCGTCAACTTGTCTTCACCCGCGTAGGTTCGCCCCCCGCTCACGGCCGCCACCAACATGGCGACGCCACCGGTCATCCAGAAGCGAAATGGGTTCTTCATCAGACGTCCTTTGCGCTGGCGGGAAAAGCACCATACGACCCACCCAAAAATGGGTCAAGGGATGCAACCCGCAGTGTTGAAAGCAATGTTTGCTGCTGCGTCGCAGCAGATGCACGGCAGCTGAAACGCACTCTGCCGGCAGCGACGATCTACGCAGTGGAAGCGGCTTGTGTGTCTGCAATGTGAAGACTGAAAGAGACCTTCTGCAACCGGGCTTTTGTCTCAGAACCCGATGCCCTGCTCGCGCATCAACCCGATCTTGTGTTTGACCAGCGGGTGCTGGACGGCGATCACGGGCATGCCGGTGCCTCTATAGCTTCATGCGCTGGCGCACCGCTTCATACAGGCAGACGCCGCTGGCCACCGAGACATTCAGGCTTTCCACCGCGCCGCGCATCGGCAGGCGCACCAGCACATCACAGGTCTTGCCGGTGAGCTGGCGCATGCCGCTGCCTTCGGCGCCGAGCACGATGGCCACGGGCACGGTCAAGTCCAGGTCATACAGCGACTGCTGCGCATCGTCGGCCGTGCCGACGATCACGATGTTGCGTTCCTTCAGTTCGTTGAGCGTGCGCGCGAGGTTGGTGACCATGAAGTACGGCACCGTCTCGGCCGCGCCACTGGCCACCTTGGCGACCGTGGCGTTGACACCCACCGCGTGGTCCTTGGGGGCGATCACGGCATGCGCGCCGGCGCCATCGGCCACGCGCAGACAAGCGCCCAGGTTGTGCGGGTCGGTGATGCCGTCGAGCACCAGCAGCAACGGCACTTCTTCGATCGCGTCCAGCGTGTCGTCCAGCGAATGGCTCATCGGCACCGGTTCGACGCGCGCGACCACACCCTGGTGGCGGTGCGTGCCGCACAGCTTGTGCAGGCGCTCGTCGTCGCTGTCGATCAGGCGCACGCCGGCTTCCTTGGCGCGCTCGACGAACTGCCGCATGCGCTGGTCGCGGCGCGATGCATCGACGTGAATCTCGGTGATGGATTTCGGCGTCGTCTTCAGCCGCACGGTGACGGCGTGAAAGCCGAACAGAATTTTCAATGCCATGCGCCGATGGTAGCCGCAGCCGAAAGCCTGTCGGGCTGGATGTGAGCCCCAAGGCCGCGCTTCGCGCGTCCGCCCCCGAGGCGAGCAAAGCAAACTTGGGAACGGCCCGGCGTTTCCTTTGGCTAGGCGTGGCGAATGAACACCACCAATTGAAGCAAGCCGATCAGCACCGGCTGGTGAACCATGTAGAAGCTGAGCGACCAACGCCCGAGCAGCGCCAAGCCGTTTGCAGCCCGCGGCACGGCATCGGTGACCCAATGGCGTCGGTGTTGAAGCACCCATTGGCCGGCGGCCAGGCCCCACCACATCACGCCGATCCACGGCAGCAGCGGCGCGTAGTCTTCGGTGATGGGCTTGTGGGTGATCAGTCCGACCCAGTTGGTCCAGCGCGTGTCGAACCATGGGGGCTGAACCAGATGCGGCAACGCGATGGCAAGCAGGCCCATCGGCCACAGCCAGAGGCGCGCCCCGGCGCTGACACGGGCAAGGATCAGCATCGCCGCCATGCCATGCAAGATGCCGAAGCTGATGTAGCTGCGCGGAAACATGATCCACGAGCCGAGGCTGACCAGCAGCGCGCAGCCGGCGATCTGCGCCCAGCGCCGCCAGAAGCGCGGCCATGACTGCCCCTGTTGCCAGGCGATGGCCTGGCCGAAGCCGGCGCAGAACACGAACAGCGTGACGATGCACGCACGCTGCACGGTCCAGAACGGGTCGGTGTAGAAGTTCTGCCGGATGAAGCGGAAATGGTTCAGGTCGAAGCTGAAGTGAAACGCCGCCATCCAGACGATCGCCAAGCCGCGCAACGCGTCGAGCCGCTCGAAACGGCTGGCGGCGGGAGAGGCCGTTCCCGGTGTCGACACCGGCCGTTCAGCCACCCGCGCGCACGCCGATCAGCGCATCGAGCTTGTCGAGGTGCCGGCCAAATGTCTCGGCGTCCTGAAAGCCGATGACGCGCAACGCGCTGAGCTCCTCGCCTGCCGGGGCAAAGAACAGCATCGCCGGCGGACCGAACAGCCGGTACCTGCGCAGCATCGCCTTGTGCCGGTCGTTGTTGGCCGTCACGTCCACGCGCAGCAAGGTCATGCCGGCCAACCTGGCGTGCACCGCAGGGTCGGTGAAGGTGAACTGCTCGAACTCCTTGCACGAGACGCACCAGTCGGCATAGAAGTCGAGCATCACCGGCCGGGCCGATGCGGCCACGGCAGCATCGAGTTCGGCCACATCGGCAATCGACTCGAACTTCAACGCGGCAAGCGCTGCGCCGCTGCCGGTGCGCCCGCCCGCCAGATGCGCGAGCGGCTGCAGCAGGCTGCGGCCACCCGAGGCCAGCCCCAGCACCTGCAAGGCCGCCATCAAGGCCAGCACCAGGCCGACCCCCTTGACGAAAGTGCGCAACGGCGTGACCGCGCTGAGGCGCTCGAAGGCGCCCATGTAGACCGCGCTGGCCAGCAACAGCACGGCCGTCAGCAGCATCAGCACCCAAGTCGGGATGAAGGGCGTCACCATCCACACCGCCACGCCCAACAACAGCACGCCGAACAGGTGCTTGACGTGCTCCATCCAGCCGCCGGCACGCGGCAGCAAGGCGCCGGCCGACATGCCGAGCAGCAGCAGCGGCAGGCTCATGCCCGCGGCCATCGCAAACAGCGCAGCGCCACCCAACACGACGTCACGCGTCTGGCTGATGTAGACCAGCGCACCCGCCAACGGCGCGGCGACGCAAGGCCCCACGATCAACGCCGACAGGCCTCCCATCACGAAGACGCCGACATAGTGGCCGCCCTTCATGCGGCCCGAGACATGGGTCAGCGCGGCCTGCACGCCGGCCGGCATCTGCAACGCATAGGCACCCAGCATGGACAGCGCGAGGATCACCAGCAGGAGCGCGAAGGCGCCCACGACATAGACGTTTTGCAGTGCCGCGCCCAGCCCTTCGCCAGCCAGCGCCGAAGCCATGCCGAACGCGGTGTACACCAGCGCCATGCCCAAGGAGTAAGCCAGCGCCAGCGAGAAGCCCTTGGCCTTGGACCGGCTGCCCTCACGGCCCACGATGATGGACGACAGGATCGGCAGCATCGGCAGCATGCAGGGCGTGAACGCCAGTCCGACGCCGAGCAACAGGAACAGACCCGTCACCACCCACAGGTTGCCGGACTGCAGCGCGCGCCCGACCTGGCTGTCTGAATCGTTCACCGCTGCGGTGGTCGGCACACCGGAGAAGATCGATGGCGCGGCACCCTGCCCTGCGTTCTCCGGCCGTTCGGCCACCAGGCTCACGCGCGTCAGGTCGCCTGCGCTCGCGCCGGGTTCGATCTGCAGCGTGCGTTGCTGCGGCGGGTAGCACAGGCCCTTGTCTGCGCAGCCCTGGTTGGTCACCAGCAGCTGGAACGGTGTGCGCCGGTCGGCCGGGACCGGCAGCACCAGCGTGACCGAATCGTGAAAGTACTCGACGTCTTTTTGGAAGGTCTCGTCGTACTTCACCAATCCCTTCGGAATTTGCAGGGTGCCGAGCCTGACCGCATCGGGGCTGGCCTGGGCCGCGAACTTGTCGCGGTACAGGTAATAGCCGGGCGCAATGTCGAAGCGCACTTCGATGCGCTGACTGTCCAGCGAGCGGCCTGACAGACGAAACGCCTGGTTCGGATCCAGAAAGTCATCGGCAGCCCAGGCACCGAGCGCCGTCAGCATCAGCCAGGCGAAAGCGGCCCACGGCGCGCCGGCGCGCCAGTTCATACCTTGGGTTTTCATGTCGTCGTTTCGTCGCATCAAGCCATTGCCGCCATGCCGCCCCTGCGGCAGGCGCATCATCTCAGGTCGGCCGCAGCCGCGCCGCGGCAGGGCTGACCACACGGCGCGCGGCCCGGACAAACGGCCGACATTCTGCGACCGCCAAGGAGCCGAACCGTTCCGGGGGTGGAGGAGCCACCTGGGTACCAAGCATCCTATTTCGTCGAGGCCATGCTGGCCGGGATGACCGGGGTCGACACCGTCACATCGCCGCACTGGGCCCGGTGCCGCAACGCGTGATCCATCAGCACCAGCGCGAGCATGGCTTCGGCAATTGGGGTGGCGCGGATGCCGACGCACGGGTCGTGGCGGCCCACGGTCTCGACGGTGGTCGGGTTGCCCTGCAGGTCGATCGACCGGCGCGGGCTGCGAATCGAACTGGTCGGCTTGATGGCGATGCTGACCGTGATGTCCTGCCCGGTGGAAATACCGCCGAGCACGCCACCCGCGTTGTTGCTGGCAAACCCCTGTGGCGTGAGTTCATCGCCGTGCGTGGTGCCGCGTTGCCCCACGCAGGCAAAGCCGGCGCCGATCTCCACGCCCTTGACGGCGTTGATGCCCATCATCGCGTAGGCGATGTCGGCATCGAGCTTGTCGAACAAGGGCTCGCCCAACCCCACCGGCACGTGCTGTGCCATGACGGCGATGCGCGCGCCGCAGCTGTCACCGGCCTTGCGCAACTCGTCCATGTAGGCCTCGATGCGAGCGATGTCGCTGAGGTTGGCGGCGAAGAACGGGTTGTCGGGGATGTGATCCAGCGATTCGAACGGAACCTCGATGTCGCCGATCTGCGTCATGTGGCCGGTGAACGTGGTGCCGTATTGCTGGTGCAGCCATTTGCGGGCCACCGCAGCGGCCGCCACCATGGGTGCGGTCAACCGCGCCGACGAGCGGCCGCCGCCGCGCGGATCGCGGATGCCGTACTTGTGCCAATAGGTGTAGTCGGCGTGCCCGGGGCGGAAGGTCTGAAGGATGTTGCCGTAGTCCTTGCTGCGCTGGTCGGTGTTCTTGATCAGCAGACAGATCGGCGTGCCGGTGGTCTTGCCTTCGTAGACCCCGGAAAGAATTTCGACCGCATCGGGCTCGTTGCGCTGCGTCACGTGGCGCGAGGTGCCGGGACGGCGGCGGTCGAGCTCGGGCTGGATATCGGCTTCGGACAGAACCATCCCCGGCGGACACCCATCGATCACACAGCCAATGGCCGGGCCGTGGGATTCACCGAAGTTGGTGACGCAAAACAGGGTACCGAAGGTGCTGCCGGACATGAAGGCCTTAGAGGGCAAGAAGCGCCGATTTTACGGCTGGCCTCAAATCCGCAAGCGCAGCGCAGCGCAGCGCCCATCAAGCAACGCCCAAGGGACGGGTCCCCCGGCCCGATGGGTGGCGCCCCTTGGGGGCAGGAGCGAAGCGACTGGGGGCCTAACTACTCAGTTTCTCTACCGGCCAATCGCGGATGTAGGCCTTGAGCATGCGGTTCTCGAAGTCCTGGCTGTCGACCACCGCCTTGGCCACGTCGTAGAACGAGATCACGCCCATGAGCGTCTGCTCGGTCAGCACCGGCAGGTAGCGCGCGTGGTGCTCCAGCATCATGCGGCGCACTTCGTCGATCTCGGTGTCTGGCGTGCAGGTCAAGGGTTGGTCGTTCATCACGCTGCGTACCAGCGTGTCGCCTACCGT
>DASQOS010000011.1:0-4203 GCA_035644375.1 Rhizobacter sp. | reverse complement strand
CGCCGTACCAGCCCTGCAGGCCGAAGATCAGCACGTAGATCAGACCGGCGATCACCGGCGACACCGAGAACGGCAGGTCGATCAGCGTCAGCAGCACGTTCTTGCCGCGAAAGTCGAACTTGGCAATGGTCCACGCCGCGGCAACGCCGAACACCAGGTTCAGCGGCACCGAGATGCCAGCCGCCAGCAGCGTCAGCCAGACCGCCGACAGCGCGTCCGGTTCGGTGATCGCCGCGATGTAGACGCCGACGCCCTTCTTGAACGCGTCGAAAAACACCGACGCCAGCGGCACGAACAGGAACAGCGTCAGAAAACCCAGCGCCACGCCGATCAGCGTCCTGCGCACCCAGACCGGTTCGGCGGTCGCCGCGACGGTGCGGCGCGGCGGCGCCTGGGGCGCGCGGGCCGGTGCGGCTGAAGGGCTGGTGGTGGTGGTGACTGCGCTCATGCGATCAGCGCCCTTGGCGCTTGCGCGTCCAGGCCTGCAGCAAGTTGATGGCCAGCAGCATCGCGAACGCAGCCACCAGCATCACCACCGCGATCGCGGTGGCGCCCACGTAGTCGTACTGCTCCAGCTTGGTGATAATCAAGAGCGGTGTGATCTCCGACACCATCGGCATGTTGCCGGCGATGAAAATCACCGAGCCGTATCCGCCCAGCGCCCGCGCAAAGGCCAGCGCAAAGCCGGTCAGCAGTGCCGGCATCAGGATCGGAAACAGCACCCGAGTGAAGGTCTGCCGGCGGTTCGCGCCCAGCGTCGCCGCGGCCTCTTCCAGTTCTTTCTGGATGTCTTCGATGATGGGCTGCAAGGTGCGCACGACGAAGGGCAGGCCGATGAAGGTCAGCGCCACGAACACGCCCAAGGGCGTGAACGACACCTTGATGCCGACCCGCGCCAGCCACTGGCCGATCCAGCCGTTGCCCGCGTACAGCCCGGTCAGCGCAATGCCCGCCACCGCGGTGGGCAAAGCGAAGGGCAGGTCCACCAGTGCATCGACCAGGCGCTTGAACGGGAACTCGTAGCGCACCAGCACCCAGGCGATGATCAGACCGAAGAAGGCATTCACCAGCGCGGCAGCGAACGACGCGCCGAAGGTCAGCCGGTACGACGCGAGCACGCGCGGCGACGACACGGCGGCCCAGAACGCGGGCCAGGTCATCGTGAAGGTTTTCAGGAAAGCCGCAGCCAGCGGAATCAGCACGATGAAGCTGAGGTACAGCAGCGTGAACCCGAGCGCCAGGTCGAAACCCGGCAGCACGCTGTGCCGCTTCAGCAAGGTACGCGAAAAGATCATGGTCGACGCTCCGGAAGGTGGAGCGCGTTACTTCTTGATGGCGAGGATGATCTGGTCGTAGATAGCGCCGTCGTCGAAGTGTTCCTTCTGCGCGTTGCTCCAGCCGCCAAAGGCCTCATCGATGGTAAAGGTCTTGTTGGCCGGGAAATCCTTGGCGTACTTGGCCAGCAAGGCCGCTGAACGCGGGCGCAGCTGGTGCTTGGCGGCAATCTCCTGCGCCTCGTCCGACCACAGGTACTTCAGGTAGGCCTCGGCCTGCTGGCGCGTGCCCTTCTTGTCGACCACCTTGTCGATCACCGCGACCGGGTTCTCGGCCAGGATGCTCCACTGCGGATAGACCACATCGAAGTTGTCGCCGAATTCGGACTTGATCAGGTTGACTTCGCTCTCGAAGGTGGCAAGCGCGTCGCCGATGTTGCGCTGGGCGAAGGTGGTGGTGGCGGCGCGGCCGCCGCCGTCGAACACCGGCACGTTGGCGAAGATCTTTTGCACCGTCTCGCGCACCTGTGCCGGCGTGGCGCCGCCTTTCACCAAAGCGCCCCAGGCCGCCACATAGGTGTAGCGGCCATTGCCGGTGATCTTCGGATTGGGGATCACGACGCTGACGCCGGGCTTGGCCAGGTCGCTCCAGTCCTTGATGCCCTTCGGGTTGCCCTTGCGCACCAGGATGACGGTGGTCGAGGTGGTGGGCGCGCTGTTGTTCGGCAGGCGCTTGGCCCAATCCACGGGCAGCAGCTTGGCGCGCGTGGCAATCGCATCGATGTCGCTGGACTGGTTCATCGTCACCACATCGGCTTCCAGGCCGTCGATCACGGCGCGCGCCTGCTTGCTCGATCCGCCGTGCGACTGGTTGATGCTGAGGTCTTCGTTCGTGGTCTTCTTCCACTGCTTGATGAAGGCCGCGTTGTAATCCTTGTAGAACTCGCGTGCGACGTCGTAGCTGACGTTGAGCAACGCGGGCCCGGCCGCCTGGGCGATGGCCGTGCTGGCGAACAGCAGCGTGCCAACGATCAGGTTCAGGCCGGTACGGCTGACGGCAGCAAAAGCGGGAATGTGGGGCATGGCGAGAACGCGTCCGGAAAATGAGGGCAAAGCGCGGTGCCGGATGCTAGGCGATTCTCGTGGGTCGGGAAACAACCCGAAAGGAATTTGCTTATTTGAAAACCGGAGAACGCCCCGCAGTTTCCCCCGAAGCTCAGGAGAAACTGAAGGCGCCGCACCGACAACAAAGATCGGCCGGCCCGGTGCCGGATCCGCCTACTTCTTGGTGTAGATCTGGTCGAACACACCGCCGTCGGCGAAGTGCGTCTTCTGTGCCTTGGTCCAGCCGCCGAACACCTCGTCGATCGTGAACAGCTTGATCGCCGGGAACTGCTTGGCGTACTTGGCTTGCGCCTTCGGATCGATCGGGCGGTAGAAGTTCTTGCCCGCAATGTCCTGGCCTTCAGGCGAATACAGGTATTCGAGGTAGGCCTTGGCCACCGCCGTCGTGCCTTTCTTGTCGGCCACCTTGTCCACCACCGCCACAGGGGGTTCGGCCAGGATGCTGTTGGGCGGGTAGACGACGTCGAACTTCTCGGCGCCGAACTCCTTCAGCACCAGGCCGGCTTCGTTTTCCCACGACAAGAGCACGTCGCCCTGGCCGCGTTCGGCAAAGGTCACCGTCGATCCACGTGCGCCGGAGTCGAGCACGGGCACGTTGGCAAACACCTTCTGAATGTAGTCGTGCGCCTTGGCCTCGCTGCCACCGGGTGCGGTCAGCGCGTGCCCGTAGGCCGCGAGGTAGGCCCAGCGCGCGCCGCCGGAGGTCTTGGGGTTGGCGGTGATGACGCCGACGCCGGGCTTGGCGATGTCGTCCCAGCCTTTGATGCCTTTGGGGTTGCCCTTGCGGACGATGAAAACGATGGTCGAGGTGTACGGGGTGCTGTTGTGCTTGAGGCGCTTTTGCCAATCGGGCGAGAGCAGCTTGCCTTGTTCGGCGATGGCGTCGATGTCGGCCGCCAGGGCCAGGGTGACGACATCGGCGTCGAGCCCGTCGATCACCGAGCGGGCTTGCTTGCCCGAGCCGCCGTGCGAGGCCTTGACCGTCACGGTGTCGCCGGTCTTGGCTTTCCAGTACTTCGCAAAGGCGGCGTTGTATTCCTGGTAAAGCTCGCGCGTCGGGTCGTACGACACGTTGAGCAAGGTGATGTCTTTGGCCCAGGCCGTGCCGGCAGCCGTGGCCACCATGGAAACTGCAACCAGGTTGCGCAGGGTGCGAAGAAATGTCATGGGTCTCTCTCTTGATGTTCGGGTGCAGTCGGTTGAACGGAACGGTCTGTTGGAGCCTGTGCCGGGCATGCTAAACAGCGGCACCCATGTTGAGAACGACTAAATCAGTGGATGCTTACTCGTTTGCTGTCTTATGCCGATGCAGCACAAGCTCATGAACAGGTCGCATATCGGAACAATTCGATGCAGAGGCACTCCAAGGTAAACATTGTCAACAGCGGCGCAGGCTCATCCGTTGAAGCATGCAGACCGGCATTCCGAGGTGCAGACATGGGCTTGAATGAAGTGAAATGCGCACCTGTTGCGCGCCATGCCCTGGCGCTGGGCAGCGCTGCAAGCGTGCTGCTGCTGGCCGGCTGCGCGCAGATGCCCAGCGGGCCGACCGTCACCGTGATGCCCGGCCCTTACAAGCCCTTCGAGGTGTTCGTCGCTGACGATCACCTGTGCCGCGACTGGGCCACAAGTTCCATCGGCGGTCCGGGCAGTGACGCTGCCTCGCAACGCTTCGCAGCCGCCACGGCCACCGGCGCGGTGCTCGGTGCTGCGGCTGGTGCGCTGGTCGGCGGGCACAACGGCGCCGGCGTCGGTGCCGCGTTCGGCGGCGTCACTGGCGCGGCGGTCGGTTCCGACCAGAGCG
>DASQOS010000010.1:0-4972 GCA_035644375.1 Rhizobacter sp. | reverse complement strand
AGCAGCTTGTGCGGGCCTTTGCCTTCGACGGTCATCAGCTTGACGGGCAACTTCTTTGCGCTGACCAGATAAGCGCGAACCGCGGCAGCTCTGCGATAGGAGAGGTTCTCGTTGTAGTGCACGCTGCCCTTGGCATCGGTGTGACCTTCGACCACGACCTTGACCGTGCCCTCGGTCAGGCGGATGCCTTCTGCGATGACGTCGAGCTGCTGTTTCGCTTGCGGCGTGAGCGCCGCGGAATCAAACGCGAAATGAACCGGCACCGAGACGGCGCTGGCCTCGCTGATGTTCTTGGTGGGCGTTTGCTCCAGCAGCTCGAACGGCGAGCGGCCGTTGTGCGGCGCCTGTCCGCGCAGCCGCGTGTTCTCGCTGGCGCCGCGCGACAGGATGTCTGCCACGTCTTGCGCCGACGGCGACTGCCCGTCTTCATAGACCATCACGGTTTGAGCCTGAGTGGCTGCCGTGCCAAGAACCAGAGCCAAGACCGCGGCGCAGCGGGCAGCCGAACGCGACGCGTTGCGCGTCGATGACGATTCTTTGAATTGCACGGATGGCTCCCTGAACTTGGATGCAGTCGAAAATTTTCTCATGCCATGACCGCGCCCTGGCCCCCACATCGGAGGGATAGGTGGCCCGTTATTGCAACCAAAGGAAACATGCATCGATGAGAGGGCGAGACCACCGCAAAGGGGGATGTCGCGATGGGTTGCTAGCCGGGAAGATCGCGAATTTGCTGTTGAACCCAACGGATCGTGTACTGGTCCATGCCGCCTCCTCCACATGAAAACGCCTTCATTTCTCCAGCAGTCGCATTTGGCTTTGCTGCCTTGTTTTCTGTCGGTCGCCGCATCTGCATCGGCGGCGATCGACTGCTCCCCAACCGCGGCAGGCACCTCTGCCGACATCGTTTCATTGCAAGGCCACTGCGTCGACACCATCACGAACTTGCAGTTGAGTGCCGGCAGCGAAATCTGGCGGGTCCAATCCAGTGCCGGTGACCAGGCCGCAGGGACACGCGTGCTGCCAAACGGCTCGCTGGATGTCGTGAAGCCCACCATCCCGGGCGACTACACGTACTACATCACCACCATCGACCCAGGCTACGGCGGTCCGATCGACCTCGCCAGCGAAGGCGGCTATCCGAGCGTGACGCTGACGGTGGCAGATCCCTGCGCGCCTTCCTCCGGCGGTGCTGCGGGTCGGGTTCATGTCGCCAAACGCTCGCCTCTGGATGTGGTTTGCCCCAGCGGCCAGACAACACTCGATCAAGTCAGCAGCACGCTGACCACGGTGCAGACCGAGCGCATGCGCAGCCACCTGAGCCAAGCACAAGAGCGCCTGCGCTTGCTGCGCAACAGCCGCACGATTGCGCAGTTCGACGTGCAAGGCATTCCCCTTCCGGAAAGCAAGAAGAACGAAGGCGACGGGCCGCGTAAAGGGCGGCTTGGTATCTACATCGTGGGTCTGGGCGACTACCTGCGCCAGAACGGTTCACCCGGTCAATCGCAGTTCGATGCCCGCACGACCACCGTATCGGTCGGGGTGGACTACCGGCTCAACGACGACTGGGTGATGGGCGGCAACGTCGGCATGTCCGACTCGCACGTGGGTTTCACCGATTCGGCCAGCGACCAAAAGAGCCGCGGCAATCAAGCCACCGTCTACGCCAGTTGGAGCCTGTCTCCCGCCACGTATGTGAGCGCAACGCTGAGCTATGAAGCCAGCCGCTTCGACCTCACGCGTGACGACGGCAGCGGCCAGGTCTCGTTTGCCTCGCCACGCGGTCACGGCGTGGGCCTCAGCCTGTCTGCCGGCCACGATTTTGTGATGGGCCCCTGGTCGGTCGGGCCGTACCTTCGGTGGGACCGCGTGACCTCCGATGTCGATGCCTTCGACGAAACCGGCAGCGCGTCGGCGGTGTCGGTCGGCTCGCAGCGCACGCAATCCAACACGCTGAACCTCGGCGCTCAAACCCAGTTCAGCGTGCCGGTGTCATGGGGCGTTTTGCTGCCCTATGTGCGGGCCGAGCTGTCGCATCGCAATGACGCCACCCGCAAGGCAGCGACGGCGACGCTGCTGAGCGACAACACGACGCTGCTGATTCCGACCGCAGCCGAAACCAGCAACCACTACGGCAGCCTGGCCGTGGGTGTGTCGGGCCTGCACCAGCGTGGCATCAGCTGGTTCCTCGACTGCGAGTCCGGTCTGGCACAAAAGGATTACCGCACCCAGCGTTTCGGGCTCGGACTGCGCTTTGAGCTGTAAGAAGCCGATGACCCGAGTCTGAGCATGGCCCATTTTCTGATCGCGTGGGAACTGGGCGCCAACCTGGGACATGCCACGCGCCTGCGTGCGGTGGCGCTTGCGCTGAAGGCGCGCGGCCACCAACTGAGCTTCGTGCTCAGAGACGTGGTGAGAACCCGGAACCTTCTCGGGCCCGAGCTGGGCCCTGTATTTCAAGCTCCGCTGCTGCTCAACGCCGTGGTCAAACCGGCGTGGAGCATGGCGGACATTCTCTTGTCGTGCGGATATGACTCGGCCAGAACGCTCAGCGGCTTGGTCGACGCCTGGAAGGCCTTGCTCGAACTGAGCGGCTGCGATGCGCTGCTGGTCGATCACTCACCCACCGCCCTGTTGACCGCCCAGCTTGCCGGGATTCCCGCGCTGCACATCGGGCACGGCTTTTCCATTCCGCCGCGCGAGACGCCCCTGCCCATCTTTCGCGATTGGGTCAGCGTGCCGGCTTCGCATGCCGCCCAGTCCGATGCACAGGCGCTGGCCAGTGTGAACGAGGTGCTGGCGGCGCATGGCGCACAGCCGCTGCAGCGGCTGTGCGATTTGTTCTATCCCGAGCGGACGCTGCTGTGCGCCTGGCCCGAATCCGACCACTATGCAGGCCGTGACTGTGCGGCTTGCGACTACTGGGGCCCCGACAGCGAATTGCTCCCCGGCGCGGCGCTGCGCTGGCCTGACGCCAAGGGACCGCGCGTGTTCGCCTACGTGCGCGCCGAACACCCCGAGCATGCCGACGTGCTGCGCGCGCTCGCAGGGCTGGGCTGCTCCACCGTGTGTTTCTTTCCGGATCGGGCGGCGTCGACCACCGCACCACCGGAATCACCGTTGATCCACTACAGCACCGAGCCCATCGACCTGCGGCAAGCGCTGTCGGAGTGCCAGCTCGTGGTCTGCCATGCGGGGCAGGCGACGGTCGCGCAGGCCCTGCGTTTTGGCGTGCCTTGCTTGTTGCTGCCGACGCAGACCGAACAGTTCTTGTTGGCACGTCAACTCGAGCGTTGCGGTGCGGCCATCAACGCGGCCGCCGTGGCCCGGCCTGTCAACTACGCTGCCCTGATCACCGAGCTGACCCAGCCCGACGGCAAGCATGTGGCTGCCGCACGGGCCATGGCGCGGAAATACCGCGACTTCGACCCCATTCGCTTGACGGCAGACATTGCATCCGCCGCTGAGGCGGTGGTGTCGACGCTTCTCAACGACGCGTGGGTTTTGACGGGAATCGCCAACCGCCCGAGCGCAGCCTGATCCAATTCAGGGTTTGCGCCTCAGTTCGGCCAGCACGCGTTCGCGTTCCGGCCCTTCGGCGACTTGCTCGGCCAGCAGCTCAAAGAACTCCGCCAGCGTCTTGGCTTTGGCGCCGGACTTCTTCACCACGACGGTCGCGATGGGTCCCATGTGTTTGGTCAGAACCTTCTGGCCATGGGCGATCATCTCGGCCGAGAGCAGTTCGGCCTGTGTCGCCTTCGACCCGCTGGCATGCGAGCCCGAGGCCGCGGCCGACACGCCGGGTGCCGTGCTCGTCTTGCCGCCGGTGACCCGCGCTGGCGCCGTGACCGCCTCGAACTTCGCCATGAAGCGCTGGCGGTCCTGGTCGCTTTGCAGGTGTTCGCTGATGGCGGCTTTGAGGGCCGGCAAGTCACTGCAGGTCTTGGCCGCTTGCCGCACCATCACCTTGGCCATCGGGCCGACGAACGAGGCCAGCGCCAGCTCGATCTGCGCCAGCGTGCCGGGGTCCCAGCCCGACAGGGAACTGGTCGGGCGCGACGCAGGCTCTGACGCGCTGGTGTGCGACCCGGTGCCGGTGCGGACTCCGGCGGCGGGCGGCGGCGGCGCCTCGCCGGGCCGCACGATGATGACCGTGGTTTCCGACGCATCGTCGGGAGGGGGGATCACGCGCTTGGCCAGTGCCGAGCGGAATTCCGAGACCGTTTGATAACGCAGCGCGGGGTCTTTGGCCATCGCGCGCGCCACGATCGCGTCGTAGAAATCCGGCCGTGCCGCTTCGGGCACCTTGCTCGGTGCCACCGGTTCGTCGTGCATCACCTTGTACATCACGGTTTCGGGCGACCCCTGGAACGGCGGACGTCCGACCAGCATGCCGTACAGCAGCACGCCGCAGGCAAAGATGTCCACGCGGTGGTCGACGCGTTCGCCGACGTACTGTTCGGGCGCCATGTACCCGGGCGTGCCGATGGTGGAGGTGATTTGCGTCAGCACCACCGATTCGATGCGGGCGATGCCGAAGTCGGTGACCTTCAGCACGCCGTTGTCGGTGATCAGCAGGTTGGCAGGCTTGATGTCGCGGTGCCACACGCCGTGGCGGTGTGCGCATTCCAGTGCGGCCAGCAACTGGTCCATGATGAGCAGGATGTCGGCCTCGGGCACCCTGGGTGTGTTGCCGAGGATCTGCGACAGCGTGCGGCCCTGCACGTACTCCATGGCAATGTAGGCCGAGTTCTCGTCTTCGCCGTACTCGTAGATCGCGACGATGCCGGGGTGCGATAGCCGCCCCACCGCCTGCGCCTCGTTGCGAAAACGCGCCGTGGTCGACGAGCCGGACAGGTCTTGGCCGAGCAGCGACTTGTGAATCGTCTTGATCGCCACCGGCCGGTTGATGACCGGGTCGTAGCCCAGGTAGACCACCCCCATGGCGCCCTTGCCCAGGGTGCCGGTGACC
>DASQOS010000009.1:0-2908 GCA_035644375.1 Rhizobacter sp. | reverse complement strand
CAGTTCGCGATCAGAAACACCAGCACCGTGATGCCGGGTTCCAGAAACGCCGCAACGAACGACGTGATCGATTGCGGCGCGCTATAGAACGTTCTGTTGTAGCTACGGTCGTCAAACATGTTGATGGAGAAGGTGTCGGGTCCGGGCACGCATGGACGGCGTCTGGGTCGCACATGCAGCACGCGGTCGAACCGCGGCTCCAGGGCTGAGCCAGGCCCGCTTGCTTTCTTTCGTGGCGCCTGCAAGCCGGTCGATGCCCATCGGATTCTGCCTTGAAAAGCCAGCCGTCCTGGCCCGCCGCTTTCGGGGGTCGACAAGTTGCCCGTGCCTACAATCCGCCATGCTTCAGAATTTTCAGACACTGGCCGGCGCCGCTGCGATGCAGCGAATCACCCTGGCACTCAACCACGTGTTGTCATCGGAGCCCGTGGCGGCACAACGTTTGCGTCCGCACGCCGGACGCAGCATTCAGCTGCACCTGGCGAACTGGCCCGCGCTGTTGCCCAAGCTGCCGGAGCTGACGTTTGCCGTCACCCCGGCCGGCCTGCTGGACTGGGTCGACCACGAAGCGCCGCCGCTGATCGACCTGCAGCTCACGCTGGACGCGTCCAACCCGGCCAAATCGTTGATGCAGGGCCTGGCGGGCGAGCGTCCCCACGTCGAGGTTGTCGGCAATGCGCAGCTGGCGGCCGATGTGAGCTGGCTGCTGGACAACCTGCGCTGGGATGTCCAGGACGACTTGGCGCGCCTCGTCGGGACCGGCCCGGCCCGTGAGATCGCCCGCTTCGGCAGCCTGCTCGCCGCGGGGCTGCGGGAAACGGTTCGCACGGTGTCTTCGTGGGCCGAGCACGCCCCGCGATGAGGCACGTCGCCAGACTTGCACTGATTCTCTTCACCGTCCTGCGCTTCGGGCTGGATGAACTCGCGCTGTCGGGTTTCCGCCAGCGCTGGGTGCGCTTGCTGGTGAGAACCATGACCCTCGGCCGCCGGCTCGATGCACCGCCGGGACGCCGATTGCGCGAGGCCCTGGAACGGCTGGGCCCGATCTTCGTCAAGTTCGGCCAGGTGCTGTCGACGCGGCGCGACCTGCTGCCGCCCGAGGTGGCCGACGAGCTCGCCAAGCTGCAAGACAGCGTGCCGCCGTTCTCGGCCGCCCAGGCTCGCCAGCTGGTTCAAAAGGCCTACGGCCGCTCCGTCGAACAGGTGTTCGCCAGCTTCGATGCCGAGCCGGTGGCCAGTGCGTCCATCGCCCAGGTTCATTTCGCTACGCTGCACGATGGCCGCGAGGTCGCGGTGAAGGTATTGCGTCCCGGCATGCTGGCGGTCATCGACGACGACCTGGCGCTGTTGCGCACGCTGGCGCGCTGGGTCGAGCGCCTGTCGGCCGACGGCAAGCGCCTCAAGCCGCGCGAAGTGGTGGCCGAGTTCGACAACTACCTGCACGACGAACTCGACCTGGTCCGCGAGGCCGCCAATGCCGCGCATTTGCGCCGCAACATGCAGGGGCTGAACCTGGTGATGGTGCCCGAAATGGTGTGGCAGCTGTGCACGCAAAGCGTCCTGGTGATGCAGCGCATGCATGGCGTGCCGATCGGCCAGACGCAGCGCCTGCGTGACGCCGGCGTGGACATTCCCAAGCTGGCACGCGACGGTGTGACGATCTTTTTCACCCAGGTGTTTCGCGACGGCTTCTTCCATGCCGACATGCACCCCGGCAACATCCAGGTCAGCCTTGCGCCGGCCACCTTCGGGCGCTACATCGCGCTGGATTTCGGCATCGTGGGCACGCTCACCGAATTCGACAAGGAATACCTGGCGCAGAACTTCATTGCCTTTTTCCGCCGCGACTACAAACGCGTGGCCGAATTGCATGTCGAAAGCGGCTGGGTGCCGCCGAACACCCGAGTCGACGAGCTCGAAGGCGCCATCCGCGCCGTCTGCGAACCGCATTTCGACCGGCCCCTGAAAGACATTTCTCTGGGCCAGGTGCTGCTCCGGCTGTTCCAGACGTCAAGGCGTTTCAACGTCGAGATCCAGCCGCAACTCGTGCTGTTGCAAAAGACGCTGCTCAATGTCGAAGGCCTGGGCCGCCACCTCGACCCGGAGCTGGACCTCTGGAGCACCGCCAAGCCGTTCCTCGAGCGCTGGATGAACGAGCAAGTCGGCTGGCGGGGCCTGGTGGAACGCCTCAAAAAGGAAGGTCCGCGCTATGTGCAACTGCTGCCCGAGTTGCCGCGTTTGTTGCACAACGCCCTGCTGCGGCCGCAGCGCAACAACGATCAGCGTGTGCTGGAAGCCTTGCTCGAAGAACAGCGCCGCGCCAATCGCTCGCTGCGGGCGCTGGCCTATGGGGTGGCCGGCTTTCTGCTCGGTGTGATCGTCATGCGGGCGTTGATTTTCTGGGGCCTGGGCTAGTGCCTCTTTGTTCACCCGATGTGCGGCCAAGCCCTGAACGGCGCGGTCGGTCAGCGATTTTTCTTGCCGATCTGCAAGCGACAGCTGTCCAATTGCATAAAAATTGCTTGCCTTGCCGCAGGGTACCTGGCCGCGTATCAGCTTTAAAAGGAGAACTTGTCGTGAAACGCTTTCTGACCCATCACTTCGTGCTCGCTCTGGCGCTGGCCGCCGCGGCCGGCTCTTCGTTTGCCCAGCCTGCGGCCAAGCCCGCCGCCGCCGCCGAGGCGAAGGTGCTCAACATCTACAACTGGTCCGACTACATCGCCGACGACACGATCAAGAACTTCGAGAAAGAAACCGGCATCAAGGTCCGGTACGACAACTACGACAACAACGAAATCCTGCACGCCAAGCTGGTGGCGGGCAAAACCGGCTACGACATCGTCGTGCCGAGTGCGCATTTCGCCAAGGTGCAGATCGAAGGCGGCTTGCTGCAAAAGCTGGACCGCTC
>DASQOS010000008.1:0-4199 GCA_035644375.1 Rhizobacter sp. | reverse complement strand
CGACATACAGCGCTGCGCGCCGCAACAAGGTGGTGACCTGGTTCAGGTTCAGTCGGCCGGAGACATCGAGCAAGGCCGGCGAGTCGCCGAGTTGGCGCAGCTCGGCAAGATGCTTCTGGTCGGCTTCGGCCTTCGTTCCGGTCAGGACGACTTGGTACCCACGGTTCAACAAGGCCCGGATGACCTCGGCGAAATGCGAGGCAGGCCACTGCTTGTAGCGCCACATCGACGGCACATGAACAACCACTGGCGCGGGCAGCAGCAGCGCGGCGATGTCATCGGGAAGTGCTTCGGCTGCGGGGGCTGTCACATCGACGTGCGCCGGCCGCTCGGCCCATGGGTCCAGCAAGGACAGCTTCTCCAGAACGGTCGGCGTACGTTCGTCGTCGATGGTGACTGCGTGCTGCACCAGCAGCCCCTTCCACCATGCGATGGACTGCCGTTGCGGCAGCAGGCCGCTGCGCAGGCGCGCGGCAGCCCAGCCATACAGATGTGCGCGATCGGTGGCCTGCGTGACCAAGGCCAGGTCGTAGCGCCGCCAGATGCGAGGCAGCAGCTTGCGCGCTTGTCGCCAACCCGAACCCGGCGGCACCTCGATGAGGTCACGCACATGCGGATTGCCGCGCAACATTCCCAGCGTGCCGGCGAAGCCGAGCACATCGATGTGCGCCGCAGGCCAGCGTCGGCCTGCTGCTGAGATCAATGGCGTGGTCAGCAGCACGTCGCCGATCTGGCGTGTGGCGATCACCAGAATCCGGCCGATGCCGGCGTCCCCGCTCGGGTTCACATCAGCCACCGGTTCTGCAGGTAACGAAGGCCACGCTTGACCTGGCGCAGCACGCGCGAAGGCAAGGGCTTGAGCGCTTGGCCATAGTCCATCTCGTGCTGCCAATTCGATTGGTAGATCACACCTAGGTAGTTGTCGGCCACCTTGGCCTCGGTCTCGCCCAGGCGCTGCATCGCATAGAACTGCCAGTTGTAGTGGTACACACGAAACAAGGGCTCGATGGGGCGCATCGGAATCGCCTGGTAAGCCAACAGCGCCTCGCCGTACCACAAGGACTCGGGCAGTTTTTCGGTCACCGCATCCCACAAGGTCATGTTGCGGGGCTGCAGGTAAAGCCTGTCCAGCGAGTCCCACACCTTGGCCGACCACAGGAACGGCGACGGGGCGAATGAGTAGGCGGGCCCGTCGCGACCGAAGATCGGCGCAAAGCGCGCCACCTCTTGCTTGAACTCGGCAGCCACCTTGCCAACGCCGCGGTTGCTGGCCAGCTGCAGCAAGTCCTTGTTCTGGTGGATCACGGTGTAGGCCTCACCGTCAGCCGCCACGAAATCGCGGCGCTGGAAATCGGCAACGAAAACGCTGTCGGCGTCGATGCAGACATAGTTGGTGCAGAGCCCCAAACGCCAGAATTCGGATTTGACGATCGCCTGCGAGAGCCTGCCCGGCACCTCACGCGCCTGGTCCAGCCGCGCTCGCGGGTTGGCGGCGACGATGTCTTCGTCATCGACCAAGGTGCAGCGTCCGCCGCCGAGCTGCGCTTCAAAAAGCGCCCGGTCTTCGCGTGGCATCGACACGTACACCGGCAAGGCATCCCGGTTGTGGCGCCCGATGCTGTCGAGCAACCTGCGCACGCGCAACACATCACGCCGATAGGATTTGCAGTACAGCACCAGGTCTTGCAACGAGCTCACCCCTTCAGCGTTCACATCAGCACGATGTCGTACTGCTCCGGCGAGCCGGTCCCTTCGGACTGCAGCGAGATCGGCTTGCCGATGAAATCGCTGAGCCCGGCCAGGTGCTGGCTTTCTTCGTCGAGCAGCATCTCCACCACCGCCGACGACGCGACGACACGAAACTCTTTGGGGTTGAACTGGCGCGCCTCGCGCAAGATTTCTCGCAGGATGTCGTAACACACGCTGCGCGGCGTCTTCACCTGGCCCTTGCCTTCGCAGATCGGACATGGCTCGCACAGCATGTGGGCCAGCGATTCGCGCGTGCGTTTGCGGGTCATTTCCACCAGGCCGAGCTGCGTGAAACCGCTGACCGTGGTCTTGGTCCGGTCGCGCGCCAGTTGCTTGCGCAGTTCGGCCAGCACCGCAGCCTGGTGTTCCTCGCGCGCCATGTCGATGAAGTCGATGATGATGATGCCGCCCAGGTTGCGCAGCCGCAGTTGGCGGGCAATCGCCTGGGTGGCTTCGAGGTTGGTCTTGAAGATGGTGTCGTCGAAGTTGCGCGCGCCGACGTAGCCACCGGTGTTCACGTCCACCGTGGTCAGCGCCTCGGTCTGGTCGATGATCAGGTAGCCGCCCGACTTCAGATCCACGCGCCGCGCCAGCGCCTTGGCAATCTCTTCGTCGATGTTGTACAGGTCGAAGATCGGGCGCTCGCCCTTGTAGAGCTCGAGCTTGGCCACCGAGCCCGGCGTGAACTCTTCGCCGAAGCCATGCAGGTGGTTGTACTGCATCAACGAATCGATGCGGATGGATTGGGTCGCCTCGTGCGTCAGATCGCGCAACACGCGTTCGACCAAGCTCAGGTCCTGGTGCAGCAGCGTGCCGGCCGGCGACTTGAAGCTGCGCTCGCGGATGACGCCCCAGGTCTTGCGCAGGTAGGCAATGTCGTCGCCGAGCTCGACGTCGCTGGCATCTTCGGCGTTGGTGCGCAGGATGAATCCGCCACCGGTGTAGCGGCTGCCGTCTTCGGGCTTGCCGGCCAGTGCGTTCATGCGCGTGCGCAGCTGTTCCCGCAGTTCATGCGAACCGATCTTTTGCGAGATGCCGATGTGGTCGTCTTGCGGCAGAAACACCAGCATGCGCCCGGCAATGCTGATCTGGGTGGACAGCCGCGCACCCTTGGTGCCGATCGGGTCCTTGATCACCTGCACGGTCAGCGTCTGGCCTTCGAAGACCAGGCGTTCAATCGGCGTCGGGGGGGGCACGCCCGGTCCGTACTCTGCACGCTGCCCGCCGTTGTTCACATGCACATCGGCCACGTGCAAGAACGCCGCGCGTTCCAGGCCGATGTCGATGAAGGCCGATTGCATGCCCGGCAGCACTCGGGCCACGCGGCCGGCGTAGATGTTGCCGACGAGCCCGCGTTCCAGCGTTCGTTCGACATGCAGCTCCTGCACCGCACCATTCTCGACGATGGCCACACGTGTTTCGTGGGGAGCCCAGTTGATCAGGATGTCTTGCATGGCGGCCGTGTCTCTTGTCGTCGCATCAGAACTTCACGCGCGCTTGTCTCAATAGCAATGCCGTCTCGTACAGAGGCAAACCCATGATAGCGGAGTAGCTGCCTTCGATGCGGTCGATCCAGGCGGCGGCCGCGCTCTGGATCGCATAGGCGCCGGCTTTGCCGAAAGGCTCGCCGCTGTCGACATACGCATCGATCTCCCGCGCCGCAACCGCCGTGAAATGAACCCACGATGTGTTCAGGCGCAACGCAGCGCGCCGGCCGTCGAACACGGCGATCGCCGTCAACACACGGTGTGTCTTGCCGGACAGCAGCGACAGGATGCGGCGTGCATCGGCAGCATTGGCGGGCTTGCCCAGAATGCGCCGCCCCAGCGCCACCGTGGTGTCCGAACAAAGGATAGGCGCCGAGGGCAGCCCACGCGTTTTCAAACGCTGGCGGGCCGCCTGCAGCTTGGCACGTGTCACCCGTTGCACATAGTCGGCCGGCAGTTCACCAGCCACTTCGGCTTCCAGTGCTTCGGCATCTTCGTCAGGTCCCGCCAGCAGCAATTCGTAGCGCACACCGAGCTGTTCCAGCAACTGGCGGCGGCGCGGGCTCTGAGATGCGAGATAAATGAAATCACTCATGCGACGAACAACCGCTTTCAAGCAACGACGCGCGCACGGGTTTCCCGGGCGCAGCGTTGGCGCCCCTTGGGGGCAGGAGCGAAGCGACTGGGGGGCCCCATCTACTCGCGGTGATACGGATGATTCGTCATCAGCGTCCAGGCCCGGTACAGCGCTTCGGCCAACAGCACGCGCACCAAGGCATGCGGCAGTGTCAGGTCCGACAAACGAAGCGTTTCGTCGGCGCTCTGCTTGAGCCTGGCGTCCAGTCCGTCCGGCCCGCCCACCAGCAACGCCACATCGCGGCCATCGTTCATCCAGGCCGTCATCCGCGCCGACAGCTGCAGCGTGCTGAGCCGGTCGCCGCGCTCGTCGAGCACGACACGGCG
>DASQOS010000007.1:0-3520 GCA_035644375.1 Rhizobacter sp. | reverse complement strand
CCAACGTCGATCGGCTCACGTTGGCCTATACGTTCTACGATACGACGCAATCCGCAACACAGCGTTGAATTCACTCGTTAAACTATCGTTGTTCTAAACCGTTAGAGATTTTGAATATGGCGCAAGCGCACTCGGCAGCAGATCAGTACTACATTCCTCACGGCAGTCCCTGGCCCATCTACGGGTCCGTAACGCTGTTCACGCTGATGTCCGGCGCCATCGTCACGCTCAATGGCTGGCTGCCCGCGTGGTTCTTGCTGCCGGGCTTCACCATGCTGGCGTTGCTGTTCATTTTATGGTTCCACACCGTCATCGGCGAGAACCAAAAGGGCATGTACAACATGGCCGTGGACCGCTCGTTCCGCCTCGGGATGATGTGGTTCATTTTCTCCGAAGTGATGTTCTTCGCCGCTTTCTTCGGCGCCTTGTTTTATGCCCGCAATCTGTCGGTGCCCTGGCTCTCGGGCGACGGCGTGAAGGTTTTCAGCAAGCTGCTGCTGTGGAACAACTACGACGGCGTGTGGCCGACCAACGGTCCTGCCGCCCTGGGTCCGCGCGCCAACGGCACCTTCGAGACGGTGCCGGCCCTGGAACTGCCTCTGGTGAATACGGCCATCCTGCTGTCGAGCAGCGTCACGGTCACGATCGCGCACCATGCGCTCATCAGCGGACATCGAACCCGGTTGAAGATTTTTTTGGCCCTGACCTTTTTGCTGGGCTTCACGTTCGTCGGCCTGCAGGCGACCGAGTATCACGAGGCCTATACCAAGCTCGGACTGACGCTCGGCACCGGCATCTACGGCTCCACGTTCTTCATGTTGACCGGATTTCACGGCCTGCATGTCACGGTCGGGGCCATCATGCTGACGGTGATCTGGTTCAGGGTTTTGAACGGCCACTTCACGCCCAAGAGACATTTCGGTTTCGAAGCGGTCTCCTGGTACTGGCACTTCGTCGACGTGGTTTGGCTCGGGCTGTTCTTTTTCGTCTATTGGCTGTGACCGGGCGTCACGTGTTGCGGTTCGATCCAGCCGCTGTAATAGGCAACGATTAGCAGCACGAACAGCGCCACCGACAGCCCGATGCGCCAGGCCAGGGCTGTGACCATCTTCTTGCCATCGTCCTCGCGCGGGCTGGACAAATGGAGCAGCGCTTTGCCCAAGCTGATCAAGATCAGCACGAGCATCCCGAGAATGAGATATTTGAATGCCATCTGGCGCGTCTAGAGCTTAAGGACCCGCATTATATCGTGCCCATCCAACTCGGTAATCGCACTTTCGCGCCGCGGCCTTTCACGACGCTGCTCACGATCGCGCTGATCGCCATGCTGGTGTCGTTGGGGCGCTGGCAATTGCACCGCGCCGCGGAGAAGCGCGTGCTGTTCGACTCCTTCGCGGCCGGCGCACAAGCCGTTCGGCCCATCGATCTTACGACCCCCAAAGTGCCGCGCTACAGCCAAGTTGAGGCCGACGGGCACTACGACGACACGCGCCAGGTCTTGATCGACAACATGGTCGAGGCCGAACGCGCCGGGTATTTCGTGATCACGCCGTTCGCGTTGCAGGGCGGCGGTTGGGTGCTGGTGAATCGCGGTTGGGTGCCTTTGGGCTCCAGCCGCGCCGAGCGGCCGGTGATTCCCGTTGCCGCCGGCGCGCGCCGTATCCGCGGCCGCGCCGACAACCTGCCCAGCCCCGGCATTCAAATGGGGACTCCGGCCGCGCCGGCGCCCCCGTTCCCCGTGGTCGCCAATTTTCCCACGCATGCTCAAGTGGCGCAGCTGCTCGAGGAGTCCAGCTGGACTCCCGCCGCCGATGTGGTCCTGCTCGACCCCAAGGAACCGGATGGCTATGTGCGCAACTGGGCTGCGCCGGGATTTCCACCCATGCGCCACATAGGCTACGCGGTGCAATGGTTTGGGTTGGCGCTGGCGTTGTTGGTCATTTACATCGTTACCAATTTTCGCCGCTCTCGCCAAGACAACTCAGCATGATCGAGTCCAACGCCCATGATCGCCGCCAGCGGCGCATATTGATCGGGTTGGCGCTGCTGTTCTTTGCGCCCTTGGGACTGTCGTTCTATTTGTATTACGGGAAGAGTTGGCGCCCGGGCGGCCACGTCAATGCCGGAGAACTGATCGAGCCCCCCCGGCCGCTGCCCTCCTTGGCCTTGCCGCTCGCCGGGGCCGGCGCCGGGGCCGGCTCCGGCTCGGGCTCGGGCTCGGGCTCAGGCGTCAGAGAAACCGCGCCCCCGTTCCTCAAGGGAAAGTGGACTTTGTTGTATGTGCAGCACGGCCGCTGCGACGATGAATGCCGCAGGCATCTGTACGACACGCGTCAAGTTCGCCTGGCGCTGGATCGGGAAATGAATCGCGTGCAGCGGGTTTTTATCGGCGACAGCGATTGTTGCGACCTCCAGGAACTCAAGGCGGCGCACCCCGACTTGATTGCCATTCGCGCCAGCCCCGCAGACGAGCCCTTGCTGGCCTTGCTGCCGAACGGTGAGGGCGCGGTGAACGCCCATCGTGTCTACTTGATCGACCCGTTGGGCAACGCCATGATGTTCTACGCCCCCGACGCGAGGTCGAAAGGCATGCTCGACGACATGAAGCGCCTGCTGCGCCTATCTTCCATCGGGTGAAACCTGTGAATCCGCAGGCCCGCCTCACGTGGTTTCGCCGCGTTGCCCTCGCCGGCGCCCTGCTGGCCGCGACAGTGGTGGTGCTGGGCGCCTGGGTCCGCCTCACGGATGCAGGCCTTGGCTGCCCGGATTGGCCGGGATGCTATGGACATATCTACCCGCACGCGGACCACAACTTCAGCAAGGCCCTGCACGAGATGATTCACCGCTATTTTGCCAGCACGTTGGGAGTCATCATTGGCTGCCTGCTGGTTTGGGCGCTGTGGAATCGCAAGGATCGGCAGCAACCGCTGCGCGCGGTGATTTTCTTATTTCTGCTGGTGTGCCTGCAAGGTGCATTGGGCGCGCTCACGGTCACGCTGCTGCTCAAGCCCCTCATCGTCAGCGCGCACTTGCTGGGCGGCCTGACCACGTTGGGAACATTGTGGTGGCTGTCCCTCACACCCGAGCGCTCAGGGTTGTCGGCGCGCGAAATGGCGTTGCGAAAGTTCGCGCTGCTCGGGCTTGCGGCGCTGTCGTTGCAAATTGCGCTCGGCGGCTGGACCAGCAGCAACTATGCGGCGGTGGCCTGTCCGGATTTGCCCACCTGCCAGCAAGCTTGGTGGCCGCGCATGGATTTCCGGGACGCCTTCGTGCTGTGGCGCGGATTGGACATCGATTACACCGGCGGCGTGCTGGCGAATCCGGCACGCATTGCGATTCACGTGACGCATCGAATAGGCGCGCTGGTCGCGGCTTTGATTTTGAGTCTGGTCGGCGCTCTGTGCATCGCCCGCGCCGCAAGCCGCCGCTTGAGGGTGATCGGCGGCCTGCTGATCGGTGCGGTGCTGCTGCAGATCGGCATCGGGGTGACGATGGTGCATTTCGCCATGCCGTTGCCGCT
>DASQOS010000006.1:0-4012 GCA_035644375.1 Rhizobacter sp. | reverse complement strand
GAGACACTGAAGCGCGATGCGCCCGGCGAACCGCTGATCCTGGGTGGGTTTTCCCAAGGCGGCATGCTCGCTTGCGACGTGGCGCTGCACGCGCAACCCCATGCCGTGGACGCGCTGGTGCTGTTGTCAGCGTCGCGGCTGGCCTTTGACACGTGGCAGCCCTTGCAGGCGAGGTTGCGCGGCATGCCTGTTTTTGTAGCCCATGGCCACGAAGACCCCAACTTGGCCTTCGATGCCGGCCTGCAACTGGCGGAATTTGCCCGCGGCGCCGGCGCTCGGGTGACCTGGGTTCCGTTCACGGGCGGGCACGAGATCCCGCTGACGGTGTGGCGCGCCTTGCGTCGTTTCTTGAAACCGCTGACGACGCCCACCCCTGCATGAGGTGGTGCCCCCTCGAGTGCGGGAAAATGCGCGTCCCGATACAGCATCGTCAGGCCGCCACCCATATAAAATCCGCCATCTTGCGGCGACCGTACTTCGCCGTACGACACCCCATGCCCCTGATCGCCAGCGCTCCCCAGTCGGCTCCCCTTTCCTCTGACCGACTACGCGTCGGCCTGGACCTGGTGCAGATCAGTCGCATCAGCGAATCGCTCGACCGTTTTGGCGAGCGCTTCATGCAACGCCTTTTCACCCAAGGCGAGATCGCTTATTCGCTGCAAGACGCCGACCAATCTGCCGAACGCCTGGCAGCGCGTTTCGCGGCCAAGGAAGCGGCCATCAAGGCGTTTTCCCTCAGCGACGCAGGCGTGAACTGGCGCGACATCGAAGTGTGCAAACTGCCCGACGGCGCATGCCGCCTGGCGCTGCACGGCAAGGCCGCAGAGCGAGCATCGCAATTGGGCGTCGCCGAAATCGCCCTGAGCCTGAGCCATGATGGCGACTACGCGGGCGCCGTCGTCACGGCGCTGTGTGATCCTTCGACGCCAACCGACCCCCTCTCTTCCTGAGCGACAACCCATGAGCAATTCACCACAATTTGAAGATCAGATCCGTGCCGTGCTGCGTGACCATGGCCGCCTGAACAAGGACGTGTCCCAGATCGAACCGGATGCCGACCTGTACCAGGCCGGCATGACGTCCCACGCCAGCGTGAATGTCATGCTGGGACTGGAAGGTGCGTTCGACGTGGAGTTTCCCGACCACATGCTCAAGCGCAATGTGTTCAACAGCATTCAGTCCATCAGCACGGCACTGCACGAACTCGTGGCTTCCTGAGCCATTCCATGCAAGGTCAGGTCCGCCGGATCGACGGCCATCACCGCGAAGCGCTGCTGACGGGATGGTCGCTGTGCGCCACGGCACCCGGAAGTCTCGACGTCGCCAGTCCCCCTGCTGAGGCAGTCTGGACACCTCTTGCGGCACTGACGTGCGCCGCCGCCGCACTGCGAGTGCTCGGTCAATGGTCGCTGGACGATGCACCCCGGCGTTTCGATGCACAGGACTGGTGGTACCGCCTCCATTTCGACGCGCCAACGCTCGTTGAACATGAACGGCTTTTTCTCGGCTTCGACGGCCTGGCCACCATCGCGCAGGTCTGGCTGAACGGCACGCCGCTGCTGTCCAGCGACAACATGTTCATTGCCCATGAGTGCGAGGTCGGCCCGAAATTGCGGCCCCACGGCAATGAATTGACGCTGTGCTTTCGCTCCCTCGACAACCATCTGGCCAAGCGCCGTGCGCGTCCGCGCTGGCGCGCGCCGATGATCGAGAACCAGCAGCTGCGCTGGGTGCGCACGACCTTGTTGGGCCGCACGCCCGGATGGTCACCGCCGGCTGCGCTGGTCGGTCCGTGGAAAGACATCTGGCTCGAAAAGCGCAGCCATGTCGACTTCAGCGAGCTGCGATTGCAAACCCGCTTGGACGCCGGCAGCGGCATCGCCGACATCTGCGTCAAGGCCTGCCCGTGGCATGGCGCGGTGATCGAACAGATCGAGTTGATTTTGCAGCGCGAGGCTTTGCGACATGCTCAGACCTTGTCGCCGAGCGACGATGCCGACACCTTTTCTGGCGCGCTGGTCGTTGATCGGCCAGACCTGTGGTGGCCGCATACCCATGGCAGACCGGCGCTCTACGAGGCCAGCCTGCAGCTGCGCCTGAAAGGCCGGGCCGACAGCATCATGGTGGACCTGGGACGCGTCGGCTTCCGAGACATTCACATCGACACCCGTGAAGGCGACTTCTCGCTGCAGGTCAATGGCATCCCGGTTTTTTGCCGCGGCGCCTGCTGGACGCCACTGGACGCCGTCACGCTGCGCGCCTCGCCCTCGGCAACCGTCGCTGCCATCGCCCAGGCATGCGCCGCCGGAATGAACATGCTGCGTGTGTCCGGCACGATGGTCTATGAAGACAACGCCTTCTTTGACGCCTGTGATGAACAGGGCATGCTGGTCTGGCAAGACTGGATGTTTGCCAACATGGACTATCCGCAAGGCGATGCGGCCTTCATGACATCCGTGACCACCGAAGTGAAGCAACAGCTGAGCCGCGTGCAGGCGCGGCCCTCGGTGGCCGTGCTGTGCGGTAACAGCGAGGTGGAACAGCAAGCCGCCATGTGGGGCACTTCGCGCGAACTTTGGCGACCGCCTTTGTTCGACGAATACCTGGCGCAGCTGTGCCGCCAACAAGCCCCACAGCAGTCGTACTGGCCGTCCAGCGCGCATGGCGGCGCGTTTCCGCACCAGGCGAATGTGGGCACGGCCTCTTATTACGGCGTGGGGGCCTACCTTCGGCCACTCGAAGACGCGCGGCGTTCGGAACTGCGATTTGCGACCGAGTGCCTGGCCTTCGCCAACGTTCCGCAGCCCACCGCCGTGGCTCGCCTCCCGGGTGGGCATGCCACGCGCGTCCATCATCCGGCGTGGAAGTCGCGGTCGCCGAGAGATCTCGGTGCGGGATGGGACTTCGACGACGTGCGCGACCACTACCTCGCGAAGCTGTTCGACACCGATCCGCAAAAACTGCGCTATTCGGACCATGAGCGCTACCTGACGCTGTCGCGCGTCACGAGCGGCGAAGTGATGGCCGCAGCGTTTGCCGAATGGCGCCGCCCCGCTTCCGCGTGCCGTGGCGCACTGGTGCTGTTTCTGCGCGACCTCTGGCCCGCCGCGGGCTGGGGCCTGATCGACGACCTCGGCGCGCCCAAGGCCTGTTGGCACTACCTGAAGCGGACCCTGCAACCGGTCCAGGTTTCGATCACCGATGAAGGGGTCAACGGCCTCTTCGTGCATGTCGTCAACGAGCGCGGCGATGCACAGCCGGTTGAGTTGGACGTCACCGTGTGGCGCGGCGGTGAAGTGGCCGTCGCCACGGGGCGCCAGGCAATGACATTGGCAGCGCACTCGGGCCGGACCCTGGCAGCGCTTGAGCTGTTCGAGCACTTCAGCGATTTGTCGAACGCCTACCGCTTCGGGCCGTTGATGCACGACGCCGTCGTGGCGACCTTGCGCGATGCAGCAAGCCGGCAGTTGACCCAGGCGTTCTACTTCCCGGCCGGGCTGAACCTGCATCGCGATGCCGACATCGGCCTGAGCGCGAACGTGCGCCAGCTCGATGCAACCACAGCAGAAATGACCTTGAGCACGCGCCGCTTGGCACAGGCGGTTCACTTCGACATTCCCGGCTTCAGCGCCGATGATGAATACTTTCACCTCGTTCCTGGACAAGAGCAACGCGTCATGCTGCGTTCATCCACAAGTCAGACGCCCGTAGGAACCGTGCACGCCATCAACACCCATGCGGCGACGCGACTGGAAGCACCGGCATGACCAGCGCGCTATCGACCCGCCCGGTGCGTCTTCTCTCGAAGGGCCAATAGATGAATGCCTTGCGCGTGTCCATCATGATGACTTGCCTGATGGTGTTCGCCGCGGTTGCCGGCGTCGTCGCGCGCCCGCCCGCCAAGCCCCTTGGTGCAACTCCCAAATACCTGCTCGAAGACGTCGTGCCTCGGGAGTTTGGTGAGTGGCGCGAGGTACCGCCCAGCGCCGCTTTGGTGGTGAACCCGGAAACC
>DASQOS010000005.1:0-4148 GCA_035644375.1 Rhizobacter sp. | reverse complement strand
CACGCCGCGGCCGAAAATGCTGCGCAAGACACTGGGCACGCCGCGCACCTTGTCGAGGTGCACCGTGTGCGTGAACTCGTGCAGCAGCAGCATCTCCATCCAGTCGCTGTTGTCGAGCAGCTGACCGTCGTCGGGCGGTGCCAGGAACACGCCGATGGCGTTGAAGGGCAGCGGTGTCGAGTAGCCGTTGGACAGGTCGAACTGGTCGATCAGCACGATCTCGGTTCTGCCGCCGGGCTCCCAGTTCAAGGCCTTGGTGATGCGCGGGTAGGCACGCTCGGCGGCGCGGGACACGCGCTCGGCCTGGGCACGCTGCTCGGCGATGTAGTGCACCCGAAAGTGCACGCTGTCGGCCGTCATCCAGTCTTTGCCGGGGTCCATGCTCAAGGCCGCCGCCCAGGGTGAAAGAACACAGCACAAGGCGAAGGTCAAGGCGCGGATCAGCATGCAATTTCCCTAGAGGTGTATTTTTGCCCGGCCGGGCACAGCGTGCCTGGAGCGGGCGCAAGCGTACACGAGCCGCCGCCGGCAAACGGCGCATCGCACGCCGCTGCAACATTTGGAAGCAACAACCGGCTTATGAACACGACGCCGGTTCGGTGATCCACTGCGCGGCGCGCTCCGCGATCATCAAGGTCGGCGAATTGGTGTTGCCGCTGGTGATGGTGGGCATCACGCTGGCATCGGCCACGCGCAAACGGGCAACACCGTGCACACGCAGGCGCGCGTCGACCACGGCCATCGCGTCGTTCGCCGGTCCCATCTTGGCGGTGCCGACCGGGTGGAAGATCGTCGTGCCGATGTCGCCCGCCAGCTTCGCCAGGTCGGCGTCGCTCTGGTACTGCACGCCGGGCTTGATCTCGCTCGGCTGGTACTTCGCCAGCGCCGGCTGCGCGACGATGCGGCGCGTCAGGCGCAGCGACTCGGCGGCCACCCGACGGTCTTGCGCCGTGCTCAGGTAGTTGGCACGGATGCTCGGCGCCACATCGAACTTCGGCGAGCGGATGCGCACGTGCCCGCGGCTCGTCGGGTTGAGGTTGCACACGCTGGCGGTGAACGCGTTGAAGCGGTGCAGCGGCTCGCCGAAAGCATCGAGCGACAGCGGCTGCACGTGGTATTCGAGATCGGCATGATCCTGCCCCGGGCTGCTGCGCGTGAAAGCGCCCAGCTGCGACGGCGCCATGCTCATCGGGCCGCTGCGGCACAACAGGTATTCCAGGCCGATCAGCGAGCGGCCAAGCAGCGAACCCGCCATCGTGTTGAGCGTCTTCACGCCCTGCACCTGGTACACCGCGCGCACCTGCAGATGATCCTGCAGGTTCTCGCCGACCCCCGGCAGCGCGTGGCGCAGCGCGATGCCATGCGCTTGCAGCAAGGCGCCGGGGCCGATGCCCGACAGCTGCAGCAACTGCGGCGAACCGACCGCGCCGGCGCACAGAATCACTTCATGTGTGGCGCGCACGTCGATGGCTTCGCGCGCGCCTTTTGGCAGCAGCTGCACGCCGGCCGCGGTGGCGCGGCCATCGGCGCCTGTTTCGATCAGCACGCGCATCACCTGCGCGCCGGTCCACACCTGCAGGTTGGGCCGCCGCTGCACCGGGCGCAAAAAACCCTTGGCCGCGTTCCAGCGCACACCGCGGCGCTGGTTGACCTCGAAGTAGCCCACGCCTTCGTTGTCGCCGCGGTTGAAATCGTCGCTGGCGGGAATGCCGGCTTGCTGCGCGGCCTGCGAGAACGCATCGAGGATGTCCCAGCGCAGGCGCTGGCGTTCGACGCGCCATTCGCCGCCTTGGCGTTGCCCGCTCGCATCGAAACCCGGGGCCGCGTGGAAAGCGTCAGCGCCGCGGTAGAAATCTTCGTGCTTCAGGAAGTACGGCAGGCACTCGCGCCAGCTCCAGCCCGGGTTGCCGAGCGCGCCCCAGTGGTCGTAGTCGCGCGCCTGGCCGCGCATGTAGATCATGCCGTTGATGCTGGAGCAACCGCCCAGCAGCTTGCCGCGCGGGTAGCGCAGCGAACGGCCGTTCAGCCCGGGGTCCGGGTCGGTGGCGTACAGCCAATCGGTGCGCGGGTTGCCGATGCAATACAGGTAGCCCATCGGCACGTGGACCCACAGGGTGTTGTCGCGCCCGCCGGCTTCGATCAGCAGCACGCGCTTGCTGGCGTCGGCGCTCAAGCGGTTGGCGAGCAGGCAGCCCGCGGTGCCGGCGCCGACGATGATGTGGTCGTAAGTCGTTTCCATCCGGGTCTGCAGAGCACGCGATCGGCGTGAAGAGAAGGCATGAAAAAGGACCCGCCGGTCACGACAGGTCCTTGATTTTCAGTGCTGCTGCTTGGTGGGTGGTACAGGGTTTGAACCTGTGACCCCTGCCGTGTGAAGGCAGTGCTCTACCGCTGAGCTAACCACCCGAATTCGGGTTCCACACCACCTCGGACTGGTGGCCAAAGGAGCCGCGGATTATGCCACAAGGGCCCTCCACCGGGTCTTGCCGCCGGAGGCCTTGTCCAGCTCGAACAGCACCGCGTCGTGGGCCTGCAACTCGTCCCCGTTGGCGGCAATGACCGGCAGCTCGAATTGGCCGAAATCGATCTGCGCGACCACCAGGCCGCCCGACGACGCTTCGGTCGCATCGATCACCAGCGAGTTCTGCCCGCGCGTCATGCGGATGTAGACCTCGGCCAGCAGGCCCGCGTCGAGCAAGGCGCCGTGCAGGCTGCGGTTGGAGTTGTCGACCTCCAGGCGCCGGCACAGCGCATCGAGCGAATTCGATTTGCCGGGAAACATCTCGCGCGCCATCGTCAGCGAATCGGTGATGGTCGAGACATGGGTGTGGAACTTGGGGCGCTCCAGGCGCCTGAGTTCTTCGTTGAGAAAGCCGACGTCGAAGCTCGCGTTGTGGATGATGATCTCGGCGCCCGACAGGTACTCGATCAGTTCGGCGGCCACGTGCGCGAACAAGGGCTTGTCGGCCAGAAATTCCTCGGTCAGGCCGTGGATCTTGACCGCGTCTTCGTGGCTGGACCGCTCGGGGTTCACATAGAAATGCTTGTTCTCGCCAGTCAAGCGGCGGTTGACCATTTCGACGCAGCCGATCTCGATGATGCGGTCGCCCGACTCCGGGCTCAGGCCGGTGGTTTCGGTGTCGAGGAAGATTTGTCTCATGCAGCCACCTCTGGCTTGTTGCCGCGCCGCGTGGCCCACAACCACAAGGCCGCGCCGCCGACGACCATCGGCACGCTCAGCCACTGGCCCATGCTCATGCCCAGCGCCAGCGCGCCAAGAAATTCATCCGGTTGGCGGAAGAACTCGGCAATGAACCGGCACACCCCATAGCCGACGAGAAACACGCCGGTCACCTGCCCGCTGGCGCGCGGCTGGCGCGAATAAATCCACAGCACGATGAACAGCAACACGCCTTCGAGCCCGAACTGGTAGAGCTGCGACGGATGCCGCGGCAGGTTGCTGCCCGACTGCGGAAACACCATCGCCCACGGCAGGCTCGGGTCGGCAAAGCGGCCCCACAGCTCGCCGTTGATGAAGTTGCCGATGCGGCCCGATGCCAGGCCCAGCGGCACGCAGGGCGCCACCACGTCGAACACCTGCAGGATCGGCCGCCGGCGCATGCGCGCGAACCAGGCCATCGCCGCGCCGACGCCCAGCAAGCCGCCGTGAAACGCCATGCCGCCTTTCCACACGGCAAAGATTTCCAGCGGGTGGGCTGCGTAGTAGCCGGGCTTGTAGAACAGCACATAGCCCAGGCGGCCGCCGATCACCACGCCGAGCACGCCGTAGAACAACAGGTCTTCGACGTCGCGCCGCGTCCAACCGGCATCGGCGAATTGAGGCTGCCGGACGCGCTTGGACGCGAGCCACAGGAACAGCAGAAACGCGACCAGGTAGGTGATGCCGTACCAATGGACCGCCAGCGGGCCGAGCCTGATGGCAATGGGATCGAACTGCGGGTGAACGAGCATGGGTCGGTGAGTGCCCGAACCTGGGCAAAGTCAAATGCGAAGCGAACGATACTCCAGGCCCGCCGCGCAGCTTTGGCGCAGGGCCATCAAGCCCGGACAGCGCCGCGGATGAAATCGACGAAGCGCGCCACCACCGGCTTGTGCATGCCGGCCGGCCACACCAGGCTGGTCTCGCA
>DASQOS010000004.1:0-5103 GCA_035644375.1 Rhizobacter sp. | reverse complement strand
AAATCGCACTACGACTATTTCAACGACCTGATGCGCGGCGAAGACGAAAGCGCCGACTTCCACCGCGCTTTCTACGACGAATACAACGCCGTGCTCGACATGCCCGCCGAGTACTACCTCGACACCATCAAGGTGGTGTTTCAGGATTTCGCGCTCGTCAACGGCACCTGGGACATCCATGGCCAGACCGTGCGTCCGCAAGACATCAAGACGACTGCACTGCTGACCATCGAAGGCGAGTTGGACGACATCTCGGGTGCGGGCCAGACCCGCGCCGCGCACGACCTGTGCACCGGCGTTCCGAAGTCGCGCCAGTTCCACTACGACGTGGAAGGCGCCGGCCACTACGGCATCTTCTCGGGCCGGCGCTGGCGTGAAAAGGTCTATCCACAAGTGCGCGACTTCATTGCCAAATACCAAAGCCCTGCGCCCAAAGAAGCTCCTCGCAAGGCCAGCGCCGCCAAGCAAGTGCCGGTTCGCGGCGCCGGGGCCAAACCCAGCGGCAAATCGGCCGCCAAATCAACCGGCAAAGTGGCCGCCTGAGCCGACCACGGTGACGTGACTGCGATCGACTCCCTGACCCAGGCCCTGAACGACGCTTTGCCGCAAACGCAGTGCACGCGTTGCGGCTATGCCGACTGCCACGCCTATGCCGACGCCATGGCCCGGGGCCAGGCCGACATCAACCAATGCCCGCCGGGCGGCGCCGAGGGCATAGCCCGCCTGGCCCGCATCAGCGGCCGCCGCGCGAGCCCCTTGAATCCGGCCAACGGCACCGAAGGCCCACGCCAACTCGCGGTGATCGACGAGGCCTGGTGCATCGGCTGCACGCTGTGCCTGAAAGCCTGTCCGGTGGATTGCATCATCGGTGGCCCCCAGGCGATGCATACCGTCATCAACGAGCTGTGCAGCGGCTGCGAACTCTGCATCCCGGCATGTCCGGTGGATTGCATTTCGCTGATGAACGTCAGCGGCGCACTCACGGGTTGGCAGGCCTGGAACGAAACACAGGCCGACGAGGCGCGCTCACGCCATGCATTTCACCTGGAACGGACCGCCCGTGACGAGCGTGAACGCACGCAGCGCCTGACCGCCAAGGCCGCCGCATTGAATTCCACTGGGGCAGCAGCGCCCGCGCCGAGCGGGGCCGCTGTGCCCGACGCCAAGCGTGATGCAGTTCAGGCCGCCATCGCCCGCGCAAGAGCCCGCAAACCGGCTTGACGGGTCGACCACACAAGGCGTCGACACGCTCAAGCCAGGCTCGTTCTTCGCGGTTCACGTCAGCATCGTCCTACAACCGAATCTCCAAAGTTCCGACACCGGGCACGACTCTGTTCCGACGGTGAGCTTTTGGCCGGCCTCATAACCTTGCCCCAGGGTTGAAACCGACGACACCCCCTCGACCCGGCCACTCATTTACACCACAGGAGCTGCAATGAACCGAGATCGGATGGAAGGCCAGTGGAAACAGGTCAAAGGCAATGTGCGCAAGAACTGGGGCCGCTTGACCGACGACAAGAATCAGATGGAGCAAGGCGAACGCGAGCAGCATTCCGGCAAGCTGCAAAAGACCTACGGTGTTCGCCAGGATGAAGCCCGCCAGCAGATCCGCGAGTTGCAGTCGCGTTATTGAAGTCCTCGACATTCAAACCGACCGAGTTCAACGTCATGCGCAAATACATGCTGGTCGCCACGATGACCGCGGCGTCGGTGCTCGCGCTGGTCGCCTGCGACCGCAACGCGCCACCCAATACGCCCAAGCCCGTCGTGCTCGCCCTGTCTTTCTGACACCGCTTCCCGATCCCGAAATCTACGAGGCGGCCGAGCACGCCGGTGCTGTCGCGAGCGGGCGGCGCTGCGACAATGTGGGCGATGAAAGCCTCGCTGATCGAGCCCTTTTTTGCCACGCTGCGTGCGGCCAACCCGCACCCGACGACTGAACTCGAGTACACCAGCGCTTTCGAGCTGTTGGCCGCCGTGCTGCTGTCAGCGCAGGCTACCGACGTGAGTGTCAACAAGGCGACGCGGCATCTGTTCGCGCTGGCCAACACGCCGAAAAAAATCATGGCTCTGGGCGAGGCGGGCGTCGCTGAGTACATCAAGACCATCGGCCTGTACCGCGGCAAGGCCAAGAACCTGGTTGAAACGTCCCGCCTGCTGATCGAACGCCACGGCGGCGAAGTACCGAACAGCCGTGAGGCGCTGGAAGCCCTGCCCGGCGTGGGCCGCAAGACCGCCAACGTGGTGCTGAACGTGGTTTTCGGCGAGCCGACGATGGCGGTCGACACGCACATCTTTCGCGTCTGCAACCGCACCGGACTGGCCCCGGGCAAGCACGTGCTGGAGGTGGAGCTCAAGCTGTTGAAGCGCGTACCGGACGAATTCAAGCTGCATGCGCATCACTGGCTGATTCTTCACGGCCGCTACATCTGCCAGGCGCGTCGGCCGTTGTGCGAGCGCTGCGGTGTGATTGCGTTTTGCGACTCTGCTCCGCGCGAGTTGCTGCAGGGTCGAGCGCACGCCAAATCAAACGCCTCGACGCCGTGAGTCACGGCCCGAGGTCACGCCTCGGCCGGCAGCGCAGCGCGCCAGTCACAGCGCTCTCAACGCCCAGATGAACACGGCCAGCAGCATCCCCGCCCACGCGGCCGTTGCTGCAATGCTCAGCCCACGCGCCACCGAAGCGGGCGTCGGCGAAACCCCGCTCTCGTTGATCACGTACGCGCCGTGCTTGGACAGGCGTACTCCCAGCCGAAGCGCCATGGCGCTCATCGGCCAGCCGCTGTTGGGCGATGGCGTGCGGCGCGCATGGCGCTTGAGCGTGCGCCAGTCTTTGCGCCGACATATCGGCCGCAGCAACAGCGCCGTCACCCGCGCCGGCACCCACGAGCACACATCATTGGCGCGCACGGCCCACTTGCCGGTCCACTCCCAAATGCCGCGGTAGCCCCACATCGCATCGGCCGTATTGGCAAAGCGGTAGACCACAGCACCGGGCAAGCCGAAAACCGCAAACCAGAACAGCGGCGCAACCACGCAGTCGCTGAGGTTTTCGGCCAAGGCCTCGATCGCGGTTTCGCGTGTCATCGCTTCATTCAGGGCGCTCACGTCGCGGCTCACGAGCTGCGACAAGCGCTCGCGTGCGGATTCGATGTCCTGCTCCAGCACGTCTTCCACGGCGGCCACTTCGTCGTGCAGCGCGCGCCAGGTGAACATCGGCTTGAGCAGCAGCGCCAGCAAGGGCACGGAAAGCCACACCGGTTGCACAAGCAAGCGCGCTTGCAACCACCATGCGCCTGTACCCAAGGCACCCGCCAACACAGCCCAGATCAATGCGCCGCTGCACAAGGCCGTGCGCGGTGGCAGCGAGCGCAGCCGGCAACCCAGCGGCCACAACAGCCGGCCCAGCCACGCCACCGGGTGCAGCGCTTCCGGCGGCTCGCCAAACAAAGCGTCCAGTGCCCAGGCCAGCAGCAGCGCGAGCAACAGACTCAGCTGTGGATGGCGGGCGATCAACGAGGACATCAATCCTCGATGCCGCGCTGTGCCGGCACCCCGGCATCGAAATGGTGTTTGACGAGCGTCATCTCGGTCACAGTATCCGCCAGGTCGATCAGCTCCTGTGGCGCGTTGCGGCCGGTCATCACGACGCTGACACCGGCCGGACGTTCGCGCAGACAGGCCAGCACGGGTTCCAGCGGCACCCAGCCGTAGCGCAACGGGTAGGTGACCTCATCGAGCACGACCAGGAAGTGCTGGCCGGCGCGGATCGTTGCTTCGGCGCGCGCCCAGCCGGCGCGCGCCAGCTGCGCCGAGTGTTCGAGGTCTTTGCTTTTCCAGCTGAAGCCGTCGCCCAGGCCCTCGATGGGCACGCCGAGTTGCTCGAACACGCGGTGTTCGCCAAAACGCGCCGAAGGCACTTTCATGAACTGGTAGATCTTGACGGCCTTGCCGCGCCCATGCGCACGCAGCGCCAGGCCGAAGGCCGCCGTGCTCTTGCCCTTGCCGTCGCCGGTGTGGACCAGCACCAGGCCGCGGCGCTCGCCTTCCGGGTTGTCGCGGCCTTTGTCGGTCGGCGGGGTTTCGATTTCCATGGAGTCTCCCGGTTCAGTTGTCCAGGCGCGGCATAGCGATCCATTGCGCAGCCACAGGCTCGATGCGGATCGCGCCCTTGAACACATCGATCAACGCCGCATGCAGCAGCGGGTCATCACAAGCGCCCTGTGCGTGCACGCGGCCGGCGGCCATCACGATCAGCCGGTCAGCCTGCAGCGCCAGCGACAGGTCGTGCAGCGCGCTGATTACCGTCTTGCCAGCCAACGCCTGCCGGCGCAGCAAGCGCACCAGCGCCACCTGGTGCGGCGGGTCGAGGTGCGTGGTCGGCTCATCAAGCAACAGCAACGGCGCATCGACCGCCAGCGCGCGCGCCAGCAGCACGCGCTGGCGTTCACCGCCCGAGAGCTGGTTGATGCGGCGCTGTTGCCAGGCCGCGCATTCGGTCTGCGCCATGGCATCTTGCACCACGGCCTCGTCGCGCGCCGTCGGCTCGGCGAAGAGACCGAGGTGCGGCAGCCGGCCGAGGTGGACGACCTCGCGCACCGTCAGTTCGCCGCTGGCCTCGCCCTGCTGCGCCAGCCAGGCCATCTGGCGTGCCCGCTCGCGCAGCGTCCAGCCGGCCAGGCCCTGACCAACGAGCTTCACCTCGCCGGCATGCAAGGCCTGCAAGCCGGCCAGCGAGCGCAGCAGCGTCGACTTGCCGGCACCGTTGGGGCCGACGATGACGGTCCAGCCGGCACCGAACGACAGTGACACGTCGTGCAGCACTTGGCGCCCGCCGAGTAACACGGCCACACCGTGCGTCGACAGACCGTCGTTCACCGTTCCGTTCATGCCATTCGCCCCCGGTGCAACAGCCACAGCAAATAACCGCCGCCGAGCACGGCGGTCAGCACGCCCACCGGCAGCTCCTGTGGCGCCATCAGCGTGCGCGCCAGCACATCGGCGGCCAGCAACAGCACGCCGCCCATCGCGGCACTGGCCACCACGTGGTAGCTGTGCGCGGCCGGCGCGAAGCGGCGCACCAGGTGCGGCGACACCAGCCCG
>DASQOS010000003.1:0-5784 GCA_035644375.1 Rhizobacter sp. | reverse complement strand
CCTTTGAAAGTTGTAACCGCCGAGCCAGCCCGTCACGTCGACAACTTCCCCGATGAAATACAAGCCGGGTACACGCTGGCTTTCCATCGTTTGCGAACTCAGTTCGCGCGTGTCGACGCCGCCTGCGGTGACCTCGGCTTTGCGGTAGCCCTCGGTGCCATTGGGTGTGAGTTGCCAGGCCTGAAGCTCTTGGGCCAGTTGCTGAAGATCGCGGTCACGCGTGTCGGCCAGAGGTTGCTCGGCCCAGCCTGGGTGTCGGCTCAGCCAGGTCTGTGCCAGCCGTGCCGGCAACAGGGCGCCCAGTTCGTTGCCGAGCTTGCGGCGCGAGCCCTGTTTGGCGCTGGCCAATCGAGCCGCCAGATCGGTATTCGGAATCAGGTCAATGCGCAATGTGCCGGCGGGCTGCCAGTAACTCGAGATCTGCAGCACGGCAGGACCGCTGAGCCCGCGATGGGTGAACAACAGGTCTTCATGGAATTCGCCCACGTCCTTGCCTTGCCCCGTTTGAATTCTGACCGGAAGCGACAGCCCCGCCAGCGCGACGAAGGGCGACCACTCGGCCGCATCGAAGGTCAGTGGGACCAGCGCCGGCCTGGTGGCGATCAGGCGGTGGCCGAACTGCTTGGCCACGCGGTAGCCGAAATCGCTGGCGCCGATCTTCGGAATCGACAGGCCACCGGTCGCCACCACCACGCGCTTCGCGCTCACGCTGCCTTGCTCGGTGTCAAGTTCAAAGCCGCCGGCTGTTTGACGAATGGCCTGGACCGCGCAAGGCTGCCAGCGCGTCACACCGCCTTGTTCGCATTCACGCAAGAGCATCGCAATGAGGTCTTCGGCCGATTCGTCGCAGAAGAGCTGGCCCTTGTGTTTCTCGTGCCATGCGATGCGGTGGCGCTGCACCAGTCCGATGAAATCCTTGGGCGTGTAGCACGCCAGCGCCGAGCGGCAAAAATGCGGATTCGCGGACAAGAAGTTGTCGGGACCGGCATCGCGGTTGGTGAAGTTGCAACGGCCACCGCCGGAGATGCGGATCTTTTCGGCCACTTTGGCGCTGTGGTCGATCAGCAGCAGCTTGCAACCCAGCTGACCGGCGATGCCCGCGCAGAACAAGCCAGCGGCGCCTGCGCCAATCACCACCACATCAAACTGTTGCATCGGGGCATTATCGCGAGCGGCTCTCGCGGCGCGTCGCGCAGACGCGGTCAGGCGGCGTGGGCGTGGCTTGGCGTACCGGTCGGCTGCTCTGTTGTCTGAGGGCCATTGACCAGCGATTGCATGCCCTTGAGCACGTTGCCCACGACGATGATGGCGGGACTGCCCAAGCCTTCGCGGGCGATCAACCCGTGCAGGTCGCCCAAGGTGCCCACCACGTGCCGCTGCTGCGGCAGGCTGGCGTGCTGTATCACCGCAACCGGTGTGCTGCACGGCAGCCCCTGCAGCAGGCCTTGCTGCAATACCGAGGCCTGTGCGACACCCATGTAGATCACCAGCGTCAAGCCTTGCGCCGCTGCGGCAGCGAGCGTCGGCCAGTGGGTCGGGCTGCGGCTGCCGTCAGCAGGGTCTTTGGCGTGGCCGGTCACGAACATCACGCCATGCGCATGGTCGCGGTGCGTCAGCGCCACGCCCAGCGACGTGACGGCTGCCAGCCCCGCGGTGATGCCGTTGACAATCTCGACACGGATGCCGAGTGCACGCAGGTGTTCGACTTCTTCGCCGCCACGGCCGAAGACGAAGGGGTCGCCGCCCTTGAGCCGCACCACACGTTCGCCTTTCAAGGCTTCGGCGGCCATCAGCTTCTCGATGAAGGCCTGCGGTGTGCTGGCACACCCACCACGTTTGCCGACCTGAACGATGCGTGCGCTGCGGCGCACGTAGCGCAAGACGCCTTCGCTCACCAGGTCGTCGACCAGCAACACGGTCGCAGCCCGAATCGCACGCATGGCTTTCAGCGTCAGCAGTTCGGGGTCACCGGGGCCGGCGCCCACCAGCGTCACCGTCGGCTGCGCTGCAGGTCGAGAGGTCGCTGGAGTACCTTGATGCAGCGCATTCCGGTATTCGCCCTTGGGGCGGCCCGGCGAGTTCACTGGAGTACCTTCATGCTGCGCACTCCGGAATTCGCCCTTGGGGCGGCCCGGCGGGTCTCATGCGCTTTTCTCCTGCGGAGGCTCGTGTTCGAGTGCGGCGAGCGACTGCAACAGCACCGCCACTTGTTGGGTCAGCGGCGCCGGTGCCGGTTTTTCGCCACTGATCACCGACTGGATGTACATCGCGGTGGTGCTGGCGTCGCAGGTGCGCGGCAACACCGGCAATTCACGCAATGTGCCGTCTTGTGCCGCGCACGACAGGTCGGCGCGCAGCACCCCGTCGATGAACACGTCCAGTTTGGGCAGGCGGCGCGCGTCGGCCACGGGCTCGCCTTCGGTGCCACGCATCAGCATGGCGCTGGCGGCCGTGCGTTGCAAAAACTCGGTCAGCATGCTCGCATATTCGGGGTGCGTGTAGTTGACGACGCGCATCGCAGCGCCCGGCGGGCACGAATCCAGCAGCTTCGCCATCGTGTGGCCGGAGTTGCGCAGGCCGATGGTCCAACGTGCGTCCAGCAGGCGCGCCAGCGGCGGGCACAAGACATCTGTCCGGATGAACACCGGCTCGTGTCTCAGCCATGCTTGCGTCACATCGTCGGCGCTGCGCGCCATGGGCAAGCCCAGGTCGCGAAAGATATCCGAGGTGGTCACACGTGAGGAGGGGTCGTCCGGCATGCCATGCACCAGCACCGGCACCCCTTCTTGCGCCAGCATCAAGGCCAGCAGCGGCGTGAGGTTGGGCAGCTTGCGTGCGCCGTTGTACGAAGGCAGCACCACCGCAGTGCGGGGACAGACGATGGGCAGGCAACGCGACGTGGCGGCCTTCAGAAAGCCGGCCAGCTCGTCCACCGTCTCGCCCTTGATGCGCATGGCCATCGCGAAGGCTCCGAGCTCCAGATCGGTGACCTGACCCTCCAATACCTGGCTCATCAGGTCGTGTGCCTGATCGGTGCTCAATGCCCGCGCGCCTTCCTTGCCGCGGCCGATTTCTTTGATATAGGACGTGATGCTCATGGCAGTCTCTGGCTCCGATTTGCAAGTCCCGGGCCAACGGGAATGACCAAGCCGAGTGTGAGGGGAATGCGGGTGAAACGATTTGAGTCGCCAAGCTGTATTTTTTCAAGCTGCACGCAATTGAGTGCGCACGATGCGCTTTAGCTCCGGGATGCAGGAGCCGCAGTTGGTGCCGCACTTCAAGGTCTCATGCAGATGCGCCAGTTGCTGATCGGGCGAGCCCGCATGGGCTTGCAAAGCGGCCGTGATGTCCGGTTCGGTCACGTTGAAGCAGGTGCAGACCTGGCGTCCACGTGCCTGCACCGCCACCGGGGCGCGGGCACCAGGTATCAGCAGCAGCCGGCCATAGGCCTGAGCGGGTAACTGGTCTTGCAGCAGCGGTTTGATCCACGTCTCGGCGCTGATGTCGCCTCCGAGCACAAAGCCTTCGAGCTGTGCATGGTCTCCTAGCTTGGCCAGCCGCATGCTGCGCCGCTGTCCGCGGCGCTTGTCGGCGTAGTGCAGCACTTCTTCGCCGCCCAGGCCGAGCATCTGTTCGATCCGAATCATCAGTTCGTCCGGCGCGGCTTCGTACGCTGCCGCACGGAACAACACGCCGCTGCGCTCGCGGCCAAACGGCACGCAGCTCGCAAACGCAAACGCACCCATCAACGACTTGAGCTGTTCGCGTGCCTGCAGCGCCTTGTCATCGGGCAGCCAGGCCACGCCGAGCAGGCGCCACGGCAAATCGGCCTTGAGCACTTTCACCGCCGCATGTTTCAGTTCGGGCTGTTTGGACTGCGGACAGCAGGCCGGCGAGGTCAGGGCGTTCACGCCGGTCAGGCGCACTCCGGTGCTGCCGCTGCCAGACAAGAACTCTTCACCCCAATGCATCGCGATGAAGGCCTGCGTCGTCGCCACCACGTCGGTGCCCTGCACCGGCAGCACGATGGAACCACGGCGCGAGCTGATGTGCACCAGGTCGCCGTCGACCAGCTTGAGCCGGGCCAGGTCCTGCGGGTTGAGGTCCACGGTGGGCTCGGGAACGTGACCGAACAAGCGGCCCACGGTGCCGGTGCGGCTCATGCCGTGCCACTGGTCGCGCAGTCGCCCGGTGGTCAGCGAGAACGGATAACGCGCATCGCGCGGCTCGGCGACTTTTTCGTACGCGGTATCGGCAAACTGCGCGCGCCCATCGGCGGTGGGAAAGATGCCGTCTTCATACAGCCGCGCCTTGCCCCGGGTGGCGCCTTCGGGGAAGGGCCATTGCGCCGGGGCCGCATCGAGCATCGGGTAACTCAGGCCGGTGATGTCGAGGTCGCGGCCGCGCGTGCTTTCACGGTGTTCGTTCCACACCGATTCGGGCGTCGCGAACGGGAACAGGCTGGGCCGTCCGGGGCGCAGGCGGGTTTCGAGGCGGCGCGCAAAGTCGGCCGCGGCGGCCCAGTCGTGCCGTGTCTGGCCGGGCGCCGGCACCGCAGGGCGCACGCGGCTGATGCAGCGTTCGCTGTTGGTCACGGTGCCGTCCTTCTCGCCCCAGGTGGTGGCCGGCAGCAGCAGGTCGGCGTATTCGCAGGTGGTGGTGGTGCCGAAGGCCTCCTGCACCACGACGAATTCGGCGCGTTCGAGCGCGCGGCGCACCGTGGCCTGGTCGGGCATCGACTGGGCAGGGTTGGTGCAGGCAATCCACAGCGCCTTGATCTCGCCGTCGGCCACGGCCTCGAACATCTCCACGGCGCTTTTGCCGGGTTCAGAAGGCAGGTCATCGACGCCCCACAGGCGCGCCACTTCGGCGCGGTGCGCTGCGTTGGACAGATCGCGATGCCCGCTGAGCAAGGTGGCCATGCCGCCGACCTCGCGCCCGCCCATCGCGTTGGGTTGGCCGGTGAGCGAAAACGGGCCGGCGCCGGGTTTGCCGATCTGGCCGGTGGCCAGATGCAGGTTGATCAGCGCGGCGTTCTTGTCGGTGCCGCTGCTGCTCTGGTTCAGCCCCTGGCAATACAGCGACAGCGTGCGGCCGCCCGGTTCCGCGAACCAGCGGGCGGCCTGTACCAGGTCGTCTTCCTGGATGCCGCACAGCTTGGCCACGTCTTTGGGCGCGTAGTCGCGCACGCGGTTGCGCAGCGTCTCGAAGCCGCGCGTGTGCGCCGCGATGTAGCTGGTGTCGATCAGGCCTTCCCACATCATCAAATGCAGCATGCCGTTGTACAGCGCGACATCGGTGCCGGGCAGCAGCGGCAGGTGCAGGTCGGCGGCCTCGGCGGTCTCGGTGCGGCGCGGGTCGGCGACGATGATCTTCAGCGCCGGGTTGGCGCGTTTCGCGTCCTCGATGCGGCGGTAGAGGATCGGGTGCGCGAAGGCGGTGTTGGAGCCGGTGATGAACAGCGTGCTCGCGTGCGGCAGGTCGTCGTAGCAAGCCGGCGGTGAATCGGCGCCCAGCGTCACCTTGTAGCCGGCGACGGCGCTGCTCATGCACAGCCGCGAGTTGGTGTCGACGTTGTTGGTGCCGATCAGGCCCTTGGCGAGCTTGTTGAAGACGTAGTAGTCCTCGGTGAGGAGCTGGCCGGAAACGTAGAAGCCGACCGCGTCGGGGCCGTGGTCGCGGATCACGCGCTCGAAGGTGTCGGTGGCCAGCGTCAGCGCGTCGTCCCACGAGATGGCCTGCGGCGCCTCGCCGCGTGCCCAGCGCCGCGCCGGCTGCAGCAGG
>DASQOS010000002.1:0-4723 GCA_035644375.1 Rhizobacter sp. | reverse complement strand
TGGCCATGCAGAGCAAGCTGTTGCGCGCTATCCAGGAGCGCTCGGTGCGGCCCGTGGGTGCCGTGAGCGAACAACCGGTGAACGTGCGCCTGCTGAGCGCAACGCACAAGGAGCTGGGCGCTGAAGTACATGAAGGGCGTTTCCGCCAAGATCTGTATTACCGGCTCAATGTCATTCAGATCCATGTGCCGCCCTTGCGCGAACGCGTGGAAGACCTTGCCGCCATCAGCGAGCGCGTGCTCGACAGGATTGCGCGTGATGCGGGTGTGTCGCCGCCTCCGCGCTTGACGCGCGAGGGGCTGCTCCACTTGAGCCGTCATGCGTTTCCCGGCAATGTGCGCGAACTCGAGAACCTGCTGCACCGTGCCGTGGCGTTGACGGGTGGCGAGTTCATCGACGCGTCCGATCTGGGTGCGCTGGACCTGGCGCTCGGCTCGGCCGGGGCGGACCCGGCATTGGTCTCGATGCCGGTCGCCCCGGCCGCGGTGGCGCAAGCCTTGAAGCCACAGACGCCAGCGCCCGTGCCGTTGCCCGCCGACCTGGCCGCCTACCTGGACGAAGTCGAACGCGATGTCCTGGAGCGCGCGTTGGAACGCTATCGCTTCAACCGCACGGCAGCGGGCGCGAGCCTGGGCTTGTCCCTGAGGCAAATGCGTTATCGCATGGCCCGCCTGGGCGTGCATGTGGGCGGTGATCCCGACCCTGCTGAAGCAGAGCGCAGCGATGACGCCTGAGCCTGCGGTGCCGAGCGGCGGACGGTTCGCGCGCGGCCGAGGCAGCGCCACGAAGCGCCAAGGTGGCTGAATGAGCTCGCAGCGCGGCGAGGCAGGTTGGTTGCCGTCAGCACGCCACTGCCCATCGCCGAACTTCGGACCCCGACCGAGGGGCAGCGTGGTCGATCTGGCGATCATTCACTCGATCAGCCTGCCGCCTGGCGTGTATGGCGGTGACGCCATTGAACGCCTGTTCACCAACCGACTCGATTGGAACGAGCATCTCTATTACGAAGAAATTCGGGGCTTGGAGGTGTCGTCGCATTTCGTCGTGAAACGTGACGGCGAATTGCTGCAGTTCGTTTCCTGTCTGGAGCGTGCGTGGCATGCCGGCCGCTCGTCGTGGCAGGGGCGCGAGAACTGCAACGATTTCTCGATCGGCATCGAACTCGAGGGCCTGGAAGGAGACTGTTTCGAGGCGCTCCAGTATCGGGTGTTGGCCGAGCTTCTCCAGACGCTCAAAGCGGCGTATCCGCTGCAGGCCGTGGCCGGCCATGAGCATGTGTCGCCGGGGCGCAAGCTGGATCCGGGGCCTGGCTTCGAGTGGTCTCGCCTGGCCACTTTGCTTGGCTGGCCGGCTCGGTATTTTCCCGAGGACACCCCTCGGTCCAGGTGAGCCGGTGCCATGCGGATCCATCCGCGAAGCATCGTCAGCGCATCGCCGCGCCTGCTGCGATCTGATGATTCATGCGCATTCACGCGTCAAACCGCGCCGCAAGCAAGTCTGGCCGTCGCTTGCCATTGGCGGATCACGTTTTGGCAGGCGCTGCGCTGTCATGGACTCGTTGGCTGCATGCCAAAAGCAAAAATGACGAGCATCAAAGATGAGGGCTGGAAATCAGGGTAAGACGCTATAGATAGTGCTTGAAGGGTCCTCGGCCCCCAGATATAGTGTCCCTTCGTGCAATCCGTTTGTTCCAGCAGAACCCTCTTCATCCCAAAATCGCCATGCTGTTTTCTGGGCTCGCCGAACGAGGCAAAGGTGGTTTTGTGGCTGCAAACGACATGACGCGGCGTCCGTACAGCGTGGCCTGCGGCGCAGTCATCAACACACACCGGTCTCATTGGTTGTTCGCCCAGGTCCGACCCGGGCGCAGGTTTCTCGCTGAACCAATGAGTTTGAAATCACCCCAATTGACATGACAAGAGGGCTCTCCATGCAAACAGTCACATCCTCTCCCTCGACCTCGGCCGTCGTTGCCCTGCGCCCTGGCACGACGGCGAATGCCGCCAATTCCGCTTACCAGGGTTATCAGATCATTCGTCGCAATGGGGCGGTGGTGTCGTTCGAGCCGAACAAGATCGCCGTGGCCTTGATGAAGGCATTTCTGGCGGTCCACGGCACGCAAGGCGCGGCGTCGGCAAGCGTCAGAGAAACGGTGGATGGCCTGACCGAGTCGGTCGTCCGTGCCCTGCTGCGCTCGCGTCCGGGCGGCGGCACCTTCCACATTGAAGACGTGCAAGACCAGGTGGAACTGGGCCTGATGCGCGGCGGCCACCATGAAGTGGCGCGCGCCTATGTGCTGTACCGCGAGCGTCGTTCACAGGAGCGTGCCAAGCAAGCTCAGCCCGCCGTGATCGCAGAGCCGGCCCTCATGGTCATCGACCGTGGCCAGCGCGTTCCGCTGGACATGGCGCGTCTGCAGACCTTGGTGGAATCCGCCTGTTCGGATCTGGGCGCCGACGTGAAACCCGAACCGATCCTGGCCGAAACCAAACGCAACCTTTACGACGGCGTACCGATCGATGAAGTGCACAAGGCCGCCATCCTGGCCGCGCGCACGCTGATCGAAAAAGACCCTGGCTACACGCGTGCGACGGCCCGTTTGCTGCTGCACACCATCCGCAAGGAAATCATTGGCGAAGAACTGCTCCACGCCGAGATGCACACGCGCTACGCCGATTACTTCCCTGGCTACATCAAGAAGGGCGTGCAGGCCGAATTGCTCGATGAAAAACTGTTGCAATTCGACCTTGCCAAGCTGGGCGCCGCCCTGAAGGCCGACCGCGATCTGCAGTTCGACTACCTGGGTCTGCAAACCTTGTACGACCGCTACTTCCTGCACATCGGCGAAGCGCGCATCGAAATGCCGCAGGCGTTCTACATGCGTGTGGCGATGGGCTTGTCGCTGAACGAGGTCAACCGCGAAGCGCGGGCGATCGAGTTCTACGAAGTGCTGTCGACCTTCGACTTCATGAGCTCCACGCCGACCTTGTTCAACGCCGGCACGCGGCGTTCGCAGTTGTCGAGCTGCTACCTGACGACCGTGGCCGACGACCTGGACGGCATCTACGAGGCACTGAAAGAGAACGCGCTGCTGTCCAAGTTCGCCGGCGGCCTGGGCAACGACTGGACCAATGTGCGTGCCTTGGGTTCGCACATCAAGGGCACCAACGGCAAGAGCCAGGGTGTGGTGCCGTTCTTGAAGGTCGTCAATGACACGGCGGTGGCCGTCAACCAGGGTGGCAAGCGCAAGGGTGCCGTCTGCGCCTACCTGGAAAGCTGGCATCTCGACATCGAAGAGTTTCTCGAGCTGCGCAAGAACACCGGCGATGACCGCCGCCGCACCCACGACATGAACACCGCCAACTGGGTTCCCGACCTGTTCATGCGCAGGGTGATGGAAGGTGGCGACTGGACGCTGTTCTCGCCCAGCACCTGCCCCGATCTGCACGACAAGTTCGGCAAGGACTTTGAACAGGCCTACACCCGCTACGAAGAGAAGGTGGCGCGCGGCGAGATCAAGCTGTTCAAGACCCTGCGCGCCGCCGACCTGTGGCGCAAGATGCTGTCGATGCTGTTCGAGACCGGCCATCCCTGGATCACGTTCAAGGATGCCTGCAACGTCCGTTCGCCGCAGCAGCACGTGGGCGTGGTTCATTCCAGCAACCTGTGCACCGAGATCACCCTCAATACCAACGAGAGCGAAATCGCCGTCTGCAACCTGGGTTCGGTGAATCTGGTTCATCACCTGAAGGATGGGCCGGATGGGTCCCGTGTCATCGACCACGCCAAGCTCAAGAAGACCGTGGCGACGGCGATGCGCATGCTCGACAACGTGATCGACATCAATTACTACGCTGTCAAGAAGGCGCGCGATTCCAACTTGCGTCACCGGCCGGTCGGCCTGGGCATCATGGGTTTCCAGGATGCCTTGTATGAACTGCGCACGCCGTACGCGTCGCCTGCCGCGGTCGACTTTGCCGACCGCTCGATGGAAGCCGTGTGTTACTACGCCTATTGGGCCTCGACCGAACTCGCCGCCGAACGCGGCCGCTATTCAAGCTACCGCGGCTCGCTGTGGGACCGTGGGGTGCTGCCCATCGATTCCCTGGATCTGCTGGCCGAGCAGCGCGGCGGTTATGTGGACGTCGACCGCAGTGCCACGCTCGACTGGGACGCGCTGCGCAGCCGCATCACCGAACACGGGATGCGCAATTCCAACTGCGTGGCCATTGCGCCGACCGCGACCATCTCCAACATCGTGGGTGTGAGTGCGTCGATCGAACCGTCGTTCGGCAACCTGTCGGTCAAGTCCAATCTGTCGGGCGAGTTCACCATCATCAACGAGTACCTGGTGCGCGACCTGAAAAAGCTCGGCCTGTGGGACGACGTGATGGTCATGGACCTCAAACATTTCGACGGCTCGCTGCGTCGCATCGATCGCGTCCCTGAAGACCTGAAGAGCCTGTACGCGACCGCGTTCGAGGTCGAGACGCAGTGGCTGGTGGAGGCGGCGGCACGCCGGCAGAAGTGGATCGATCAGGCGCAGTCGCTCAACATCTACATGGCTGGAGCGTCAGGTAAGAAGCTCGACGAAACCTACAAGCTCGCCTGGCTGCGTGGCCTGAAGACCACCTACTACCTGCGCACTGTCGGCGCCACGCATGCCGAGAAGTCGACAGTGAAAGCCGGCCACATGAACTCGGTGTCGAGCGGTGTCGGGTCG
>DASQOS010000001.1:0-2638 GCA_035644375.1 Rhizobacter sp. | reverse complement strand
GAGCATGTTTGCAAATTTGATAAGAATTTGAAATAGACTGCCATGCCCGCCGTGCGTAGCATTAATATTTCACAAATAAGTGAATCATGAAATCTCCAGAAGCATTCAAGCCCCTTGATTGGCTGCTCGACGAGACCGATTTGCGGCTGCTGGATCTTTTGCAGCGCGACGCATCCTTGTCCAACCAGGACCTGGCGGCTGCGGCGCACACCTCGGCGGCCACCTGTCTGCGCCGTGTCAAACGGCTGGTGGATGCGGGCGTCATCGAGCGGCGCGTCGCCTTGCTGTCGCCGCAGCGCCTGGGCGCCGGCCTGACGGCGCTGACCGAGGTCACGCTGGACCGCCAGGGCGCCGAGCACTTGACGGCATTCGAGGCCCGCGCCGTCGCCGACCGCGCCGTGCAGCAGTGCTACCGCGTGTCGCCCGGACCGGATTTCATGCTGGTGCTGCAGATGGCCGACATGCAGGCGTACCACGCGCTGGTGCAGCGCCTGTTCACGCAGGACGCGAACGTGCGCAACGTAAAAACCTTTTTCAGCGTGCACCGGGCCAAGTTCGAGCCGGCCATCGTGCTGGCTTCCGCGCACCAGGCCTAGCGCCTGCACCCTGCCCCCTAGGAAGGGGCGCGTCGCGTCGCGTCGCTGGCGCTGGCACTGGCGGCTCAGCGTTTGATGATGACCAGGCCTTTGAGATATTCGCCTTCGGGGAAGGTCACGGTCATCGGGTGGTCGGGGGCGGCGCCGACGCGGGCGTAGATCAGGCCGTCGGCGGGGGCGTCGAGGCCGGCGCCGGCGACGATCTTGTGGAACAGGTCGGCACTGATGCCGCCTGAACACGAGTACGTGAACAACGCGCCGCCTGCTTCCAGCAGCATGAACGCCAGGCGGTTGATGTCTTTGTAGGCGCGCGATGCGCGCTCGGCATGCGCTGCGGTGGGGGCGAACTTGGGCGGGTCGAGCACGATGGCGTCGAAGCGGCGGCCCTGCGCCAGCAGGTCGCGCAAGGTCTGGTTCACATCGGCGTCGCGCGTTTCATGGCGCGACGCATCGAAGCCGTTCAGCGCCACATGCGCCGTGGCGCGTTGCAGCGCCGGGCCCGACGAATCGACGCTGGTCACGTGCTGCGCACCGCCGGCCAATGCCGCCACGCTGAAGCCGCCGGTGTAGCAGTAGCAGTTCAGCACGCGCTGGTGGCCGAAGTGGCGCACCGTGTCGGCAAACAGCTTGCGGCTGTCGCGCTGGTCCAGATAAAAACCGGTCTTGTGGCCTTCGGCCACGTCGACCGTGAGCCGCCAGTCATGTTCGCGGATGGTGATTTCGGTCGGCCCCTCGCCGCGCAGCCAACCGGTCTGCGGCGCCAGGCCTTCCAGGCCGCGCGAGCTTGCGTCGCTGCGCTCATACAGGCGCGTGAGGCCGGTGGCTTTGAGCAGCAGGTCGGCGATCACCGGCTTCCAGCGCTCGATGCCGGCCGACAGGAATTGCGCACTCAGCGTGTCGCCATAGCGGTCGACGATCAGCCCCGGCAGGCCATCGGATTCGCCATGGATCAGCCGCAGGCCATCGCTGGCAATCGGCAAGCGCACGCGAATCGCCACCGCCTGCGCGATGCGCCGCTCGAAGAACGCCGCGTCGATGCGCTCGGCCTCGTCGAAGCTCCAAGCGCGCACGCGGATCTTTGAACTCGGGCTGAATGCGCCCCACGCCAGAAACTGTCCCTGCTGCGAGTTCACCCGCACCGTCTCTCCCACGTCGGCCCTGCCACTCGCGATGCTGCCCTCGAACACCCAGGGATGGCGCTTTAGCAACGAGCGCTCCTTGCCGTCGCGAAGAATGATGGTTTTCATGTTTGGGATTCTCTCTGCAGTGCGAGCGAAGCAACGCGCCCATCAAGCAACGCCCAAGGGACGGGTCCCCCGGCCCGATGGGTGGCGCCCCTTGGGGGCAGGAGCGCTAGCGACTGGGGGGCCTTTTTTTTGCCCGAGGATGCGCCGCGTCATAAACCTTGCTCAGATGCCCAAAGTCCAACTTCGTATACACCTGCGTCGTCGTGATGTTCGCGTGCCCGAGCAACTCCTGCACCGCCCTCAAGTCACCACTCGACTGCAACAAGTGCGAAGCAAACGAGTGACGCAGCATGTGCGGATGCACGTGCGTCGGCAGCCCCGCCCGCAAGGCCCGCGCCTTGACCCCAGCACGCACCTGCCCCGGCGTGATGCGCTTGCCGCGGCGCCCGACGAACAACGCCGTTTCTTCGGGGTCGGCCAACGAACCACGTTGCGCAAGCCAGGCCTGCAGCGCAACCAGCGCCGGTCCGCCGACCGGCACGCTGCGGCGCTTGTCGCCTTTTCCGAGCACGTGCACGCTGGCATCGCTCACGTCGAGCCAGCCGCGTGCCGTGGCCCCCGCGCGCAGGTCCAGCCCCACCAGCTCGGCGACACGCAGGCCGCAGCCGTACAGCAGCTCCAGCGCGCACTGGTCGCGCGCCGCGATGGCCGGTTCGCCAAGCGCGTCGGCAGCTTCGGCCAGCGCCACGGCCTGGTCCACCGACAAGGCCTTGGGCAAGGGCTTGCCGGCCTTGGGGGCGCGCACGCCTTCGACAGGGTTGAGCGACACCAGCGATTCATGTCCCAGCCACCGGT